>VGSD01000291.1 GCA_016875155.1 Deltaproteobacteria bacterium
TACGAGTTGGCAGTGAAGGCTTATGAGGAAAAAACAGGGGCAAGAGGGCTGGTCAGCGCTGTGGAGAAGGTGCTCCTTAAGTTTGAGAAACGGCTTCCCTCAACAGGGATCAAACAATTGGTCGTAACCTGCGAGGTGGTCAAGAATCCGGAACAGGAACTGGGACGGTTGCTCCAGGATCCGATGCATCCTGATCGAGTGGCGAGGTTCGAGAAGCTTCATTCGCGGGAGAGGATGGATCTGAAGGAGTCGATCTTGAACAGGGAAGGCGAATTTCGTCGACGTTACGGTATTGCCTTCCCGGAGAGCCGGATCGATCTCATCGCCCGCCGGATGGTGGATAAGGGTTACGATGTCAATACTGTTTTTGAAGAGGTGGTGGAGGTTCAGCGGCAGGTCGAGGAGTTTGAAAGGGAATTCCAGCAACGAAATGGAATCCGACTCCAGTTTGACGGAGAAGCCATTGACCGGGTTACGGACATGGCTCTCGAAGAGGATCTGAAAGGGCAAGTGATTTGCTCCCGCCTGTTAAAAGATTATGAGCATGGGATAAAACTGATCCGAGACAGAATAGGCCGAAGAGAGTTTGTGATCACAAAGGAAGCGATTGATGATCCGGAAGAATACCTCAACCGGATCATCCAGGAGGCCTATAGCCGGCGATTCGATTTGGAAACCGAGGGTAAGCCCCGTTAGAAAGTCTTCAACTTTCGAACGGGAGTGCTCACACGGGGCTTTCTAACGGAGTAAAGGATAATGGCCAACAGAGATTATTATGAGATTTTGGGCGTCAGCAAGAACGCCAGTGACGAAGAGATCAAACGAGCCTACCGGAAACTGGCAATGAAATATCATCCGGACCGTAATCCGAATAAGAAGGAGGCAGAAGAACGCTTCAAGGAGATTAATGAAGCTTATGCGGTTCTGAGCGATAAAGAAAAGCGGAAGCAGTATGATACCTTTGGGGCTGAAGGCTTCCGTCAGCGATTCACCCAGGAAGATATTTTCCGGGGATTCGATTTCGATGAGATTCTCTCGGGCCTCTTTGGCGGAAGAGGGCGGCGGGAGTTCAGATTCGGAGGAGGAAGGGGCGGTTTCGATTTCGGGGATATGTTCGGTGGTTCATACGGCTATCAGGATATGGGCCGGACGCCGCAGAAGGGAGAAGACATTCTCTATGAATTAGCGATTTCACTTGAAGAGGCAGCGTCAGGCGGAGAGAAAAGGATTTCCTATCCAAGGGATGGCAAAACTGAAGAAGTTTCGGTAAAGATTCCCAAAGGGATACCCGAGGGAAAAAAACTGAGGCTTGCTGGAAAAGGGATGCCGGGTAGAAAGGGCGGCCCTTCAGGTGATCTTTATCTCCAGATATCCATCCGGGAGCATCCTGTCTTTGCTCGGGAGGAGAATGATCTGGTCGTCGAAAAAGAGATCAGTTTTTCAGAGGCAGTTCTGGGAACTTCGATCGAGGTCCCAACGCTTGAGGGAACAAAGAGAATCAAGGTCCCTCCAGGAACCCAGACCCATACGAAGATGCGATTAAAGGGGCTCGGCATTCCCCATCTTCATAAGGAGGGCAGGGGGGACGAATATGTGAAGGTGATTGTAAAGATTCCCAAAAGGGTATCCGAAAAAGCAAAAAACCTGATCCACGAACTTGCTAAAGAAGGCATCTGAATTCATCATTATCAATTCTTCATTTATAATTTATCATTCTTTCTGCTCCTTGTTCCCCACCTCCCATTTGTTCTTTGACTCGCGTTGACTTTTCCGGTGTTCTATTATAAATAAACCCAAAAGAGCCCATTATCCGCAAACCAGGAGGAACAGCTCATGGCTAATGGATTTTACAAAGAAGTGCCTGTAGAGAAATTGAGGTGGCGATGCGATCCTGATTCGCTCTCGCTTGAGACGACAGAATCGGGCCAACCCTGTGACGAAATCATCGGTCAGGAAAGAGCACTGGAGGCGATACGCGTTGGGCTCGGGATTAACAGCATCGGTTATAACATCTTTGTGACTGGCCTGGCAGGGACAGGGCGTTTCACAACGATCAAGGCAGTCCTCAAAGAGCTCGATGTCACAGGAAAGATTCCAAACGACCTATGCTATGTGAATAACTTTAAAAACCCGGATATGCCCCATATGCTCATCCTTCCGGCAGGAGAGGGAAATCGTTTTAAAAAAGAGATGGAGATTTTGATTGAAGGCCTCAAGAAGAAGATCCCTCTCATTTTTGAAAATGAGAACTACCTGAATAAGAAGAAAGAACTGGTTGAGGGATTTAGGAACAGACAGGCTGAGATGTTCCGGGAGTTTGAAAAAAAGGTGAACAAGGAAGGTTTTGCTCTTGTTCAGATCCAGATGGGACCTTATTCCCGCCCGGGTATCTTTCCTGTGGTGGAGGGGAACCCAGTCAACCTTGAGCAGTTGGAATCCATGGTGGAAGAGAATAAATTCTCCAAAGAGGAACTGGAGAGACTTAAGGGAGCGCAGGCAGGGCTGGTCGATGAACTGGAGGTTATCTTCAAAGAGACCCGGAAATCGGAGAAGGAGATCAAAGATCAGTTGTCAGCCTTGGATATGGAGATGATCTCCCCGGTCGTCAAAGACACCATCTCAGATATCAAAGAGAGGTTTAATGACGAAAAAATCCATCGTTACCTGGATGAGGCTCAAGAAGACATTTTGGCCAATCTTCCTCGATTCAGGGAGAAGGAGGAATCGGCTCCCTCTCCTCTCCCCGGGCTGGTTTTGCCTCAGCCGGTGGATACCTTCACCGAATATCAGGTCAATGTCGTGGTCGATAATTCTGAGACCAAGGGAGCACCAATCATTGTCGAAATGACGCCAAACTATCGGAACCTTTTTGGCACCATCGAAAGGGTGGTGGAGCGTTCCGGAGTCTGGAAAACTGACTTCACCCATATCAAGGCAGGATCTTTTTTAAGGGCCAATGGCGGGTATTTGATCATCAATGCCCTGGATAGTCTTGTTGAGCCGGGAGTGTGGCCCGCCTTGAAGCGGACATTGAAGAATCAAGTGATGGAGGTTCAGACTTACGATCCCTTCTACTTCTTTGCCACCACGGCTCTTAAACCTGAGCCGATCGAGTGTAACACAAAGGTCATTATGATCGGCGATGCCCATCTCTACCATCTTCTTTTCAGCATGGATGATGACTTTAAGAAGATTTTTAAAATCAAGGCTGATTTCGATTCGGTCATGGAACAGGATGAAACGAAAATCAATCAGTACGTCTCCTTCATCTGTAAGATCTGCAACGAGGAAAAACTGAAACCTTTCGATAAGACAGGGGTGGCCGCTGTGATAGAATACGGGATGGAGATCGCGGGAAGGCAGAAGAAACTGACCACCCGGTTTCATCTCATTGCCGACCTCCTGAGAGAGGCTAACTATTGGGCTTCGAAGGATGGAAGCAATATCGTCAGAGAGAAACACGTGGATACGGCCGTCGAGAAAAAGATCCACCGGGTCAATCTCATCGAAGAGAAATTACAGGAGATGATCGATGAGGGAACCATCATGATTGACTCAGATGGGATGGTCGTAGGTCAGGTCAATGGCCTTTCTGTCTATAGCATGGGAGATTACTCCTTCGGGAAACCCTCTCGGATTACGGTCAAGACCTCCCTGGGGAAGGCTGGTATCATTAATATCGAAAGAGAATCGGAGATGAGCGGACCCATCCATAATAAAGGGGTCTATATCCTTTCTGGATACCTCCGGGACCGATATGCCCAGGACAAGACGATCACCATGAGCGCAAGTATCTGCTTTGAACAATCTTACAGTGGAGTGGAAGGAGACAGCGCCTCCTCCACAGAACTCTATGGACTTCTTTCGAGCCTCTCAGGTCTTCCCCTCCGGCAGGATCTTGCTGTAACCGGTTCGGTCAATCAGAAGGGAGAGATTCAACCCATTGGGGGGGTGAATGAGAAGATCGAAGGTTTCTTCGAAGTTTGCAAAGCAAAAGGGCTAACAGGAAAGCAGGGCGTGATGATTCCCCACCTCAATATCGATGATCTCATGTTAAGAAAAGATGTAGTCCAGGCAGTCAAGGAAGGAAAGTTTCGTGTCTATCCGGTGAAAACCGTTGACCAGGGGATTGAAATTCTGACCGGAGTGGAGGCTGGAGTTCGGTTAGAGAATGGAAAGTTTAAAGAAGGCACGGTCAATGACTTGGTGGACAAGAGACTTCAGGATTTGGGAAAGAAGATCAAAGAATATGAGGGGGGCGGGGAAGAAGGCAAGGAGAAGAAGAAAAAAAAGGGAAAACCCTCTTGTGAAGGATAGAACTGTTCTAAATCAAAAGCTTGAAATTGGCAAGGAAATCATTCTCGAAGGGCCTCCTCTGGAGGCCTTTCGTGTTCAGGGCGCTCGTGTGGGAAACATCATCACCCTGACCGATTCTGAAGGGAAGGACTTTCGGGGGAGAGTTCTTC
>VGSD01000292.1 GCA_016875155.1 Deltaproteobacteria bacterium
GAATTAAACGAATGAAAACGAATTCTACAAATTAAACCTATTCGCGCTTGCGCGCTTTAGCGCTTCTGCTCGCAAGCGTATCATTCGCTGTCATTCGTGCCATTCGTGAGACTATTTTTTAGGAATTTCGGGGATGATGCGCTGGTAACCCACAGGGGGAAGAAAGACCTCGCTTCCCAGGTCTTTCTTCTCTATGATTCTGACCTCCATGACATTGACGGGGCCCAAGCCATAGGTGAGCGTATAGTCCCTGATTAAAATTGGAATTCCATAAGGCTTCAATTTCTCATAAATCTCCCGGCCCTCTTTCATCTCAACCTTGAAATCTTTTGAAAACCCTTTGGCGACCCTCTCCATCACTTTTTCCACTTCTTTCATGTCCACATCACGGGTCATCCAGTTCTCCTCGATTATCTCTCCGTCCGCACGGATTTCGACTTTCTCTGTTTGAAACCCATTGATCAATGCCTTTTCCCCGGTTCCTCTCACGATGATCCGTCTCTCCTTCGGTTTGATTTCCGGCATTGATTTCCTAAGCCTCTCTGCCACTTCCTTCTCCCACCGTGAGAATTTAATATCAACATAACTCCTCGATGTGTGGTCAATCATCACGATCCGGTCTCCCTTGAAGTCAATGATGGTGGATATCCCTCCTTCAGGATGGTCGGTGCGAAATTGGTCTCCAGAATAGTATCGGGTGACCCTGTTCATCCTGCCATCCGTATCTCGGTGAAGCTCTTGAATGACCATTCCGGCCCAGCATTCTTGAATCAAAAAGTGAGATAAAAGAAGGATGAGCCATCCGCTAATAAACAGAGTCGTCTTTTTCATCATCCCCTCCTAATGTTTCATATTATACGAAAAGGGAGGTGGGCGTACCGATAAACCTTTACAGCGGTACCTCTAAATATTTGACCACCCAAGTGTCAAGCTTATCCTAATAATTCCGGCAGGCAACATCGAATGTTCCCCATAAAATATAAAGATCGCAATTGTAAAGGTTTGAAGGCATGCCCACCTTCCTTTTCCCATCAGGATACACTAAAAAGGGCAACCCATACAAGGCTCGCGATCAAAATCGAAGCGACCGGAAACCAGACTAACCAATAAACCCCTTTCCAATCGGCTCGAAAATACTCTTTCGTCAGAATGAGACAGAGATGGAGAGGAGAGAGTAACACCCCGCCTATCCCTCCGGCAAAGGCCATCGCCATATAATAGTGAAAATCAGGATGGGCCTGGAGCAGGGGGATGAGGATCGGATAACCGATTCCGATCGGTGCGATGGTCACTCCAGTCATCAACCCCACTATCAGAGGAACCAATATCGCAATCAACCAGAGCGGAATCCCGAGGTTGGACAGGGCTTCGGAAACAGCAGGAATGGCCTGAGACGACTCCAGCACCCTCTTAAATCCCATCACCAAAGCCACGCCCAAGAGGAGTTCAACCCCGATGCTCTCTTTAAACCCCTTTAAAATGTTTGGCCAACCGATACGAAAGATCACGATCATCCCTGCGATCGTGATGCCAAAGGCATAGACGAGTTCCACCTTAAAACCAACCACTAGAATGAGGGCGAAAAGAAGTGGGGCAAGGTTTTTCAGCAAAATTGAGACCGCCCTTCTTCCCGATAAGTTTTGATGTTCTCTGGTCGACCTCGACACCCCCCAGTAGCCCACAATGATTCCGCTGAGGATAGCGGCAGGGGTAAGGGGAAGATTGAGCCAGCAGAGTTTCCTAACAGGAATGCCAATCAGGGAGGCAGCCAGCACAAGGGCTGGATAGGTAGGAAGCACATATTCCCAGAGATGGCGAAACCAGTAGTTGATGAAGGTCCTCCGCTCCGGTGAAAGTTTCAACTCATCCGAGCCTTCAACGACCATGGGAGCGGAGACCAATGCGCCTCCTGCAATGGGCATCAAACCGATGATGGCCGGAAGCAAGGCAATGACCAGCCGGACATCTTTTAATGTGGATCGGAATCCTTCCATGATCTGGTTCATCCTGCCTGTTTCCTTGAGGAGATTGCTGAAGAAGAGAATTGACACAAAGGCCCCGATGAGAAAAAGTGTCTTCGTATCGACGACTGAAGAGAGGATGTCCATCGAGATCTTCGAAAGGGGCAAGCGAAAGAGAATCCCGAGCAAAAAAGTGGCCAATAATAGGCTCAGCCAGAGGCTTACCTTCCGATACATCAGAACGATGATGACAGAAAAGACAATTCCGATCTTGATCAGTTCAACCATAACGAGCTTCTTTTCTACTAAATATTATATTGATTCCGCATTCCGAAATCCGACATCCGAAATACTTTTATAACTCCGATTCTAGCTCTTCAATCCTTCTGTTCACTTCCTCCAACTGTTTCAAGCGATGAGGGTCATGAGCCTCCTCCCCCATCCCTTTCCACCTCTTTAATTTTCTGCGAAGCCTCTTATAGTTTCTATCCAGATGCCTCAGGAGGAGGTGAAGTGTCTCTTCGGGAACAACTTTCTCTTCAACCGCCTTTTCATATTCCGGCTTCTCTTCTGGGGTGAAGAGAACCCTCTTTTCTCTCCGCCGGGGAATGCTGACCTTCAAATGGAAACGCTCCTGAATAATCTGGGCAAGCACCATTGAATTTCTCTCTTCACCATGGTTGACAATGACCTCAAGTTGCGGATTCTCGAAGTGAGAAAGCCACTCGAGGAGTCCCTTTTGATCGGCATGAGCGGAAAATCCTCCTAGGGTGTGGATATGAGCCTTGATCGCAACCTCCTCTCCAAAGAGCCTGATGCTCTCTGCTCCATCGACAATCCTTCTTCCGGTGGTACCTTCTCCCTGATAGCCGATGAAGACGATATGCGACTGCTCTCGCCAGAGGTGGTGCTTCAGGTGATGCTTGATTCTTCCGGCGTCGCACATTCCGCTCGCAGAGATGATGATCCCCGGCCCCTCTATCTCGTTGATCGCTTTTGATTCCTCAGTGGTCCGTGTATAGATGATGTCCGGGAGGTCTAATGGGTTTTCCCCTCGCAGAAGAATCTCTTCTGTCTCCCGATCAAAACAATCCGAATTCTTCTTAAAGATCTCCGTTGCGGAGATCGCAAGCGGGCTATCAATATAGACGGGAATGGATGAAAGGTGGCCATCCCTCATAAATTGGCCGAGTGTATAGATGATCGCCTGGGTCCGTTCCAGAGCAAAAGCAGGAATGATCACCTTGGCCTGATGTCCAATCGCCTCCTGAACGATCTTTAACAACTCCTGAGCCGTTTCCTCCTTCGATTTATGGAGTCGGTTCCCATAGGTCGATTCCAACCAGAGAAAATCAGCCTCCCTGACCCATGAAGGATCCTTCACAATGGGTTGTCCTGAATTTCCAAGATCTCCTGAGAAGACCAACTTTTTCTCCTCTCCCCCCTCTTCGACCCATAGTTCAATGATCGCCGACCCCAGGATATGGCCAGCATCCTGAAACCGGACCTTCAGTCCATCGTTCAGGGAGATCATCTCGTTATATTCGACAGGGGAAAAGAATCGGAGGCTTTTTTCCGCATCCTTAACTGTATAGAGCGGAGCGGTCCCTTGTTTACCGGACCTTCTGTTTTTACGGTTCTGCCACTCTGCCTCCATCTCCTGAATATGGCCGCTGTCCCTGAACATCACCTCGCATAGATCAAAGGTGACTTTTGTACAGATCACCTTTCCCCTAAAGCCTTCTCTCACCAACTTTGGGATGAGGCCGCTATGGTCAATATGAGCATGTGTCAGGAGGATAAAGGAGAGGTCTCTCGGGTGATAGGAAGCGGTATTATAATTTTTTCTCTCTATCTCTTTCCCGCCCTGGAACATCCCGCAATCGACCAGCCACTTCAATGAACCTTTCTCAAAAAGAGTGGCTGAACCGGTTACAGTTCTAACTCCTCCTAAAAATTCAACTCTCACCATTTCACCCTAACAAATAGTTCGGAGTTTCTAATTTACATCTGTTTTTCTCCGAACTTTAAATTAAACTTCCTTCTTCCTAATATAAAACCCTTTAATTTTCAATGAAAAATGCCGAAATTCAAATATATAAACCATTGACGAATGGCAATAAAGAGTCCATAATGGTGTCAAGACATCACGTCTGATTACGAAGATTAAAAAACAGATTACAGTGATTAGAGATGAGGTCCCTGAAATTCTCAATATATAAGGTAGGGTTTTTAATAGACTTGGAAATCAAAGTTGTTAAGTGTATATAGTTTGATTGTTTAATCTCCGTCATCTAAAATAATCTTTGTAATCAGGTATCATCCGTAACTTTAACCTCAGGATGATGCCAGGAGGACA
Source organism: Deltaproteobacteria bacterium (assembly GCA_016875155.1). Next base: position 4,321 of record VGSD01000292.1, read on the forward strand.
TATGGCAGACAACTACCAGCATCAGTATGTCGTCGATCGGATCAGCGCCAATGAATCATGGCGGATGTTTCACATCATGGCTGAATTTGTTGAAGGTTTCGATTCACTGGCTCAATATCATCCGGCTGTAACCATCTTCG
>VGSD01000293.1 GCA_016875155.1 Deltaproteobacteria bacterium
CTATCTTGGGTTCCTCGGATTTCCGAGACTCGAATGGCTCTATGACATGCGCTATGCCCTGATCGCCATTATCATCATGAGCATCTGGAAGAACTTCGGTTACTATATGCTCATTTTTCTGGCAGGCCTTCAGGGGATTCCGAACCATTACTATGAAGCGGCGGCTATCGAGGGGGCTACAGGATGGAAACAGTTCCGTTTCATCACCTTTCCCATGCTCGCACCAGCCACACTCTTTGTATTCATCGTCGCTATCATCTCTTCGTTCCAGGTCTTTGATCAAGTATTCGTCATGACCCAGGGTGGTCCCGGTGACCGGACCAATGTGCTCGTCTTTTACATCTACCAGCATGCCTTCCGGTTCTGGGATCTTGGAATGGGGTCTACCCTGACCACCCTCTTTATTCTCGGGTTGCTCATGGCGATTTGGCTGGTCTTCCGGGTAATCGGAAGGAGGGTCTACTATGAGGTTTAACCGGAGAGTCAGAGATCGTTTGGGGCTTCATCTTATTCTGGGGTTGGTCTCGCTTGTTACCGTTGCACCTTATTTTTGGATTCTTTCCACTTCTTTAAAATACCGAACAGATGTCTTTACACCAACGCCGAAATGGATTCCCTGGCCCATTAATCTACAGAACTATCTTGAAGTATTTGAAATGGCACCTTTTCATCTCTACCTTATCAATACGATTATCGTGGTATCAGGGATTCTGGCTGTTCAATTGGTGACCATTACGCTTGCCGCCTATGTCTTTGCGAGAAGGAATTTCTGGGGGAGGGAATTTTTCTTTTTTCTCTTCCTCATCCAGATGATGATTCCGATTCACGCTACCTTTCTGCCGAACTTTCTTGCTCTGAAGAATTTTGACCTTCTTAATACACGCATCGCTATGATGCTCCCTTTCTTTGCTTCCGGGTATGGGACCTTTCTTCTCCGTCAGACCTTCCGGCAGATTCCGAGGGCGCTGGAAGATGCGGCTGTGATCGATGGATGTGGAGGACTACGGTTCTTATGGCATGTCTTGGTCCCACTGGCCAAACCCACGCTGATTGCATTTTCAATCATCAGTATCGTGAGTCACTGGAATGATTATCTCTGGCCCCTCATTGTTACCGATACCCCTGAGGTGAGGACGCTCACGATCGGGCTTGGAATGTTCGTTCAACAGGAGAGTGGGGCGGACTGGACCCTGTTGATGGCCGCGACTGCCTTTGTGACAGCTCCCATGTTGATCTTCTTTCTCGTTTTTCAGAAGAAATTTGTAGAAAGTTTTATGCTCAGCGGAATGAAGGGTTGAAAAATGACCGTTAAATAGGGTAACTATCCTTCAAAGGAGGACGAGGGTTATGGCAAAAGTCATTCTTGAAAATGTGACGAAGCAATTTGGTACGGTTCAGGCGGTCAAAGATTTCAACCTCACTGTGGAGGATAAGGAATTTGCCATCTTAGTGGGTCCTTCTGGATGTGGTAAATCGACTGCACTGCGAATGATTGCAGGCCTGGAAGAACCCAACACCGGCACGATCTCCATCGGGGATCGAGTGGTCAATGAACTTCCTCCCAAAGACCGAGACATTGCCATGGTCTTTCAGGAATATGCACTCTATCCCCACATGTCGGTTTACAAAAATATGGCCTTTGGCCTCAAACTGAGAAAATTTCCAAAAAATGAGATTGACCAAAGGGTTAAAGACGCAGCAGAGATCCTCTCCATCCAGGACTTTCTCGAACGAAAGCCCAAACAACTTTCCGGAGGACAACGTCAGCGGGTAGCCGTGGGTAGGGCCATTGTGCGGAAACCAGCGGTCTTTCTCTTTGATGAACCTCTTTCGAACCTGGATGCAAAGTTACGGGTTCAGATGCGGGCAGAACTCTCGAAACTTCACGATCGTCTTCAGACGACGATCATCTATGTCACTCATGATCAGGTCGAAGCCATGACCATGGGGACGAAGATCGTAGTGATGAAAGACGGGTGGATTCAGCAGGTGGGTCCTCCTCTGGGAGTCTATAACTATCCGGTTAACCTCTTTGTGGCAGGATTTATTGGAAGCCCGGTGATGAACTTCATTCCCTGTCGAATCGTATCCAAAGATGGCCACCTTCTGATTGATGCAGAAAGCTTTCAGCTTCCGATACCGGAGAAAAAAGCTCCTTATTATCAATCTCTAACCGGATCAGAGGCTATCTTTGGGATAAGGCCCAATGACATCTACGATCGGGCTTTTGCTCCAGAGGCTATCAAGGCAAATTCGATTGGTTCGGTGGTTGATGTGATTGAACCATTGGGCTCTGAGATCCATCTCAACGTGACAGCAGGCAAGCATGATCTAATTGCTGTAGTGGATGTTCAGACGGCCTATAAGGTTCATCAGCAGATTGAGCTTGCTTTTGACCTCAACCGGATGCACCTGTTTCAGAAGGACCCCCCGAATCTCCGGATCAAAACGGAATAATAAAAAAGAAAGTGAGGGTTAAAAAGAAGATTAAGATTGAGCATCAGGGATTGAACGATAGGAACTGCAAGAAAAAACCTAATGTTGAATGTATCTATTCAGAAATTATTGTATGACCTGAGGGATTGGATAAGTTGAATATTCAGAAGAACTATTTTATTAATCAAATGAATTGGTTCATAAAGTTACCAAGGGTAAATAACGGAGTTTTCGGCAAATGTGGTTGCTTATCATCGTTATCGGCCTCGCCCTATTTTTCGATTTCTCTAATGGTTTTCATGATGCAGCGAATGTTGTGGCAACGATTATCATTACAAAGGCTCTTTCTCCAAAGAGAGCCCTCATCATGGCGGCAATCTGTGAATTTATAGGTCCATTCCTTTTCGGAACTGCAGTAGCCAAAACGATTGGAAAAAATATTATCCATCCTTCCACATTCGGTCCAAACACCCTCCAGGTTTCCATGATCCTTATCATTGCTGCTCTCCTTGGAGCCATTACCTGGAATCTCATTACTTGGTTTTTCGGTCTTCCTTCCTCTTCCTCCCATGCACTAGTGGGAGGCATGGTGGGTGCTGTCTTGATCGCTTATGGCCCGGATCAAATACTTTGGAATGGTCTTCTCTATATCATCGCTTCATTGGTGCTTTCTCCAGTGTTAGGTTTTATCTTTGGCATTTTCTTTCTGAAGTTGACCTTCTTGCTATTTCGCAATGCCACTCCGAAAGCAAATGATTTTTTTAATCGGATGCAGATCCCGGCATCTATCGGGTTAGCCCTCAGCCATGGTGCAAACGATGCTCAGAAATCGATGGGTTTAATAACCATGTCACTGGTTATCCTGGGAGTTTCCTCAACATTTGAAGTTCCCATATGGGTTGTTGCCAGTTGTGCTTCGGCGATTGCACTTGGAACAGCAAGCGGGGGGTGGAGAATCATCAAAACCATGGGTTCAAAGATCTACCGCCTGAGATCGGTTCATGCCTATTGTGCCCAAACTTCTTCAGCGGCAGTCATTTTAGGAGCCGCTCTCCTGGGGGGACCTGTTTCAACCACTCATGTAGTCTCATCGAGCATCATGGGAGTTGGAACTGGGCAGAGGATGTCGGCCGTTCGATGGGGAGTGGCTAAGAATATCATTGTGGCATGGTTTATCACGATCCCGGCATCAGGTGCCATCGCCGGATTAAGTTATATTTCGCTTAGATGGATTTTTCATTTCTAAAGTGACACCAGAATAAAGGGGACGAAAGATGTTCAAGGGATTTATTTTTGACTTAGATGGAACGGTCTATTTAAGCGACAGACTGATTCCGGGAGCAGATCGTGTGATTCAAAGGCTTCGGGAGACAGGACGAAAAGTTGTTTTCCTTTCGAACAAGCCGCTTCAACCCCGGGAAGACTACGCAGAGAAATTGACGCGCCTTGGAATTCCCACGCGAACAGAAGAGGTGATCAATTCCACCCTGGTCATGATCAATTATCTTAAAAAAATAGTGCCTCAGCCAAGGCTATTTGTTGTGGGGGAGGTTCCCTTTATCGAGGAATTGAAAAGAGAGGGGTTCACGATCACAGAGGATCCCAAAGAGATCGATTATGTGGTTGTGGCTTTTGATCGGACATTCGATTACAAAAAACTGAATATCTCCTATCAAGCGATTAAGTTAGGAGCCCATTTTGTAGCCACCAATCCTGACCGAACCTGTCCTGTGGAAGGGGGAGAGATTCCGGACTGCGCTGGGATGATCGCTGCGATTGAGGCAGTGACACAGAAGAAGGTTGAGGTCCTTGCGGGAAAGCCTTCTCCCATCATGGTTCAAACAGTATTAGAGGTGATGGGATTAAGACCGGAGGAATGTATTTTGATCGGAGACCGGCTGGAAACCGACATCAAGATGGGTAAGGATGCTGGAATTGCTACGGGCATTGTCCTGACCGGCGTGACAGATGAAAAGACCCTGATGCAATACAAACACACTTCCGACCAACCT
>VGSD01000294.1 GCA_016875155.1 Deltaproteobacteria bacterium
GGCTGGCCATTTTTTAAATCGATACGCTGAAGAGCTCGGAAAACAGATCTCCCGAATCTCTCCCGATGCCCTTCGAATCCTGATCCAGTACGACTACCCCGGGAATGTGAGGGAACTTCAGAACATTATCGAAAGAGCAGTGGCTCTTGAAAACTCTCAGGAGTTGACGCCATCCAACCTCAGCTCTTACCTCGAGGAACAATCCCTTAACCTCAATAAGAGAAAGGGGTTCGATCTCGAAATCCCGAACGAAGGGATTGACCTTGAAAAGATCGTGGAGGACATTGAGAGGACGCTTTTGGTCAAAGCCCTGGACAGGACCAAAGGGATCAAAAAGAAGGCTGCCGAATTGTTACATATCAATTTCCGGTCCATGCGCTACCGGCTGGAAAAGTACGGATTGAACCATACCGACGAGCCCTGATCGGCTTCAATTCCTCCTGAATCGCCTGTTCATCTCATCAAAAGGAAAAAGAAAGAAGATGGGACGCCCATGAGGACAGGTGGTCGAAGGGTTGAAGGGGTAGAGGTTTCTGATCAACTCTTCCATCTCCTCCCTTCTCAACGGGGAATTGGCCCGGACTGCCGAATGGCAGGCCAAGGAGATGAGAAGGGCGTGTTGGGATGCCGTCCCCTCCCCTTCCCTCTTCACAGAAGAGAGTTCCTCCAACATCTCTCTCACTCTTTCCGCAGCCTCCTTCTGTTCGATAACGGAAGGAATGGATCGAATGGCATAGAGCCCCTTCCCTACTGACTCGATCTCAAAACCCACCGCCTCAAAGGCTGCTTTGGCCGAGTCGAGAAGAAGCGACTCTTCTGGTGATAATTCTATTATGACGGGTAGAAGTAAAGTCTCCGAGGAGATCGCCTGTTCATCAAATCTCTTTTTCAATGTTTCATAAAGAATTCTCTCGTGGGCTGCATGTTGATCAATAATCAGGAGTGTTCCCTCTGTTTCGCAGAGGATATAGGTTCCCCAGAGCTGCCCCACGATTCGATAAGGGCCTCTCTTCTCCATCTCCCAGCCAATCTCTTTTCCCTCTGCTGCCTTCGGAGCGATGATCTCTTCTCCCCATGATGTAGACTGGCCTCTCCAAATATTCTGAAAAGGAAAAGAGGGCTGAGGTTCACCATGCTGGACAACCTCCTTGACGCTCTCCGGAGAGGCCCCTTTGGCATGGAGAGACACTTCTTCCAGTGCTCTTCGGACACAAAACCATACAGCCTGATAAACCTTCTCCGGCTCTTTAAATTTCACTTCTGCCTTGGTCGGGTGGACATTGACGTCAACAGAGGAAGGGGAAACCCGTATGAACAGAATGGCAATGGGATATCGGTCGCTAGGGAGGATATGCCGGTAGGCATCCAATAAAGCCTTATAAATAATCCGGTCCTTCACATACCTCCGGTTGATATAAATGGAGATTCCATCTCCGTTTCTCTTGGAAAAGGAAGGAAGGCTAACAAAACCGTCAATCTGGATCTCGCCCTCTTCAAACCGGATGGCCTCGAGATGGCCTACCACCTCCTTGCCGAGCACCGCTTCAACACGGACCAGAGTGGAGTCTGTTTTGATTAATTCCTCAAGACTTCTGCCATCATGGATTAATTTAAACGTGATGGATGGATGGGCAAGGCTAATTCTGAGAAAGTGATTGAGGGCATAACGAAGTTCCGTGCGAATCGATTTTAAAAATTTTCTCCGAACAGGAAAATTATAGAAGAGTTGATGGACTTCTATCTCCGTTCCAACAGGACAACCCGTCTCTGAAATCTGTTTCACCCCACCACCCTCGGACACCACCCTCGTCCCACTCATCAAATCCGAAGGGCGAGTCCGAAGAATCATCTGTGAGACGGAGGAAATGCTGGGCAACGCCTCTCCCCTGAACCCCAGGGTCTCGATGGCGTAGAGATCTTCGGCCTCTCGGATCTTGCTGGTGGCGAACCGCTGAAGGGCAAGGGGGACATCATCCGGAGCCATCCCTTCTCCGTTATCAACCACGCGGATGAGTTGAAGACCGCCTGATTTAAGTTCCACGACGATTTCAGAGGCTCCTGCGTCAATCGCATTCTCCATCAACTCCTTGACTACAGAGGCTGGCCGTTCGATGACCTCCCCGGCAGCAATCTTCTGGGCAATGGCCTCCGGTAAAACCTGAATTTTCCCAGCCGTTATCATTTTGGTTTTCTACGTTCCGCTTTCTACTGTCCACTCTCTTCCATAAAGGCTCCCATCTTTCTGAATTTCTCATACCGGTTCACCAAGAGAGAGTCCATGTCCAATTTTTCCAATTCGATGAGGTGAGTTTCCAGCGACTCTTTTAAACGGTTCGCCATCCTTGCAGGATCCCGATGGGCACCACCCAGAGGTTCTTCAATCACCTCATCAATGACTGCCAACCGATACAGGTCAGGAGCAGTCAGTTTCAGGGAATCCGCTGCTGGCGCCTTGCCCTTCTCGCCGTCTTTCCAGAGGATAGAAGCACATCCCTCTGGAGAGATGACCGAGTAGATCGAATATTCGAGCATAAGGACTCGATCTCCAACTCCGATGGCCAGGGCGCCTCCGCTCCCCCCTTCTCCGATGACGATGGTGATGATCGGCGTCCGGAGCATCGCCATCATTTTAAGATTGCGGGCAATGGCTTCAGCCTGTCCCCTTTCCTCGGCACCGACTCCTGGAAAAGCGCCGGGCGTGTCAATCATCGTGATGATCGGTTTTTGAAAAACTTCCGCCATCCTCATCAGCCTCAACGCCTTCCGGTATCCCTCTGGATGAGGCATGCCGAAGTTCCGGTAGGCCATCTCCTTCACATCGGTCCCTTTCTGATGAGCCACCACGATGACCGGTTTTTGATTAAGCCTGGCCACACCTCCGATGATGGCTGGGTCATCCCCGAAACTCCGGTCCCCGTGCAGTTCGATGAAATCGTTGAAGACCATCTGGATATAATAGGAGGCCTTGGGCCGGTCGATATGCCGGGCCAACTGAGTGATCTGCCAGCCGGTCAGGTTCGAAAAAATCTCCTTTCTCAATCGATGGAGTTTCTCTTCGAGGTTCCTGATCTGTTCGTCAAAATGGAGATGTTTCCCCCTGGAAAATCTCTTCACATGGTCGATCTCGTTTTCCAGTTCGACGAGCGGTTTCTCGAAATCAAGATAATGCTTAACCATCTTCTAACCCCATTCGAAAGTTAGGCTTGGAGAGGTGAATAATGTTTTAATCCGAGACTGAAAGACCGGAGACGGATCCACCCGGTACTCATCGGAGAACGAAATAACAGTCTCCTGCCCGTCTCCATTGGTGATATGCAGAAAAACCCGGCATGCACCCTTATGGGCCAGGATGGTCTCCTTTAATTCTACGAGACCTGTCCGCGTCAAAGAGGAGTGTGGAATCTTTAAATGAAAGGAGCGGACTGCCGAGGATCTCAATTCATTAAGAGACCGAACCTCTGTCGCTTTGATCTTGACCTGGTCCTCAGAGAGGTCGAGGATCCCCCGCACCAGCAGAGGATCTCCGCTCCTGAGGCAGGGAGATGCGCTCTTAAATACTTCCGGAAAAAGAATGATTTCCACAAATCCTTTCATGTCTTCGAGGTTTAAAAAAGCCATCCGGTCCCCTTTTTTTGTAACGATCTCCTTCAAACTGCTGACCAACCCGCAGATCTTCACCTCCTGGCCATTGGGCAACTGGGGCAGAGCCGAGGTGTCTTCTTCTGACCATCTTTTAATCTCCTCCTGATAGGCTGAAAGGGGATGCCTGGAGATATAAAACCCGATCGTCTCCTTTTCAAAAAGGATCAACTGGCTTTCAGGAAACTCCTCCATATCAGGATAAGACTCCTCCTTCTCTCCAGGAGAATTTCCCCACATGCTCATCTGAGTCGCATCCCTTTTGCGCTGGTCACCCTGTGCCCGTTCAATGATCTCTTCCAGAACAGCCAGCATTTGAGAGCGATGGGCTCGCGAGAAATCGAAGGCCCCGCATTTGATCAGACTTTCGATCACCCGGCGGTTCACCTTTCTGAGGTCGACCCTCCGGCAGAAATCATAAAGCGATCCAAATCTCCCTTTCTCCTCCTTCTCTCTCAAGATGACCTCAATGGCGGCTTCCCCTACGTTCTTAACGGCGGCCAGACCGAACCGGATCTGATCTCCGGTCACGGTAAAATCCCTGTGGCTCTCATTGACATCCGGAGGAAGGATGGGAATGGACAGATCACGACACTCTGCAATATACCTCACCATCTTGTCGGCGTTCTGAACCTCGCTCGTCAGCAGGGCAGCCATAAATTCGATGGGATAATGTGTCTTCAGATAGGCGGTCTGATAGGCAATGAGCGCGTAAGCAGCGCTGTGCGATTTATTGAAGCCATACCGTCCAAACGTCTCCATCTGCTCAAAGATCTTCTCGGCCTTCTTTGGAGAGATCCGG
>VGSD01000295.1 GCA_016875155.1 Deltaproteobacteria bacterium
ACCCCATGCTATACGAAACCGGATCCTTTTCGTCGATGTCTCTCATTCCACCTGGGTGCAACAACTCCAATTTCTAAAACCGACTCTATTGGAAAAAATCAATGACTTCCTGGGAGAGCCTCTGATTGAGGATATTCGATTCAAGGTCGGCAAGATCTCTTCTGCAAGGGCTCCATTTAAGGAGCGGGGTCAGGAAAGAGAGGAAAAACTCGATCGGAAGACAATGGACCGGATTGAACGAATCATTGAGAACATTACAGATGAGGAAGTGAAGAGAGGGTTTCGGGAACTCCTGATGAAAAGCGCTAAGGTGGAACGATCGCGGAAAAAATCAGGACAGGGAAGCTAAATGCCACCCGGTCTTATCTCAATCTCCATCCGGTCTTTCTTATTTCCTTATCCATTTCTTCATTTCGCCAATCTTTGATGGCATTCTTTGTGCCGACCCCTGAGAACCTCTTCTCCTCCGAAAATCGGGAACAATCCAGGTCGCAAAAGTTGTTATTGAGGAGACATTTCGAATGATCGTAAAACTTACACATTTTTTCTAAAGACATCTTCCTCCCTCCTTTTCATCTTTACACAATGGAGCCCAAATAAATAAAAAACCCGTGGTCAATATGAACCACGGGTTCCGAAAAACCTCCTCCGCTTCGGCAACTCGGCTATCCCAGGGATTCACATGAGTGAATCCACCTAAGACCACCCTTAACCACCGACTAAAGGAAAGAGGCTAAAGGTTGGTTTCTTCTGGGACCCGTGGTTTTCCGCCCCACGATTACTCGTGGTTTGGCTTTTTCGACGTTTTTGTATGATGGTTATTTTCTTTTCAATTAATAAATTGCAATCTCAATGCCAATAGACTGACCTCCTCTTTTTCTCTCATTTCACCAGAATTGATTGAAATTGATTTGAATGGGTTCAAAAATGGGATTTCCCGCCATCTCCGAACAATTTTGAACAAGGTGGCGTCTTGCAGAATCTGGCTTTTTCCTTTTAAAGTTAGATTTAAGAAATTTACATTGAGAACCGAAAGCATTGGAGACTAATTATGAAACTTTTTCACACCAGGGAAATTTCAATACGAACCTCTGATTTGGGGGACCATCACATCCTTGTGGAGGGTAACCTCGTAGACCATCGGTTTCGGCCAAACCAACAAACTTCAGAGGCTCCCGAGCTTGTTCACCATATGGCGATTCGATTGACGGTCAAAGGTCCTGAGATGTTGATCAAACAGGCAGAAGCGACCATGCCCTATCATCCCAGGAAAGAATGCCCAGAGGTCCTTCCCTCCTTCCAGAATTTGGAAGGGGTGAAAATTGCACCTGGCTATACTATGAAAGTTAAGAAAGTCATTGGAGGCGTAAAAGGATGTGCCCATTTGACGAGCCTCGTTATCTCCATGGGGGAGTCTGCTGTCCAGGGATACTGGGCTGCTTATGACGCAGAAAGGAGAAAAAAGGGCCTTCGCGAACAGACCATCCAAAAATTCATCAACACCTGCCATCTTTGGAGAGAGGATGGTGCCATCGTGAAGGAACTTCGAGAGAGGTCGCAACCTTAGCTCTGATGAAAATAAAAAGGGTTGTAATGAAGGTTATAAGTAAATTGCGATCATCGCTGGGCAAGGGTGATGTGAAAAACACTGCCTAATACCGGAAAGGTCCTGACTTTGCGAAGAAATCGATGGGATGTTGATTCAATGTCAATGATAAAACTCAATAAATTATAAGAAATTGAGACCTTAGAGCATCATGTCATGTTGAACTTGTTTCAACATCTCATCTTTCCGGACAATGAGATCCCGAAACAAGTTCGGGATGACATCTAATATTCATTAATAAGTGTTAGCTATCAACTTGATACTTTGTCCAAGTTGATTTTAGCACCATCTTTGACTTTCAGAAAGGCTTTGGGATCTCCGGAAACCTTTCCAATCACATTGACCGCGCTGGCTGCCCGTATCTCATTGCCCCGGCTTGCCGGTGTGGGGCCGAAAAAGATGCAGAAGGCATGGCCGGTTGGCCAGTATCCTAATTCGCCGGAAGAGACCACTTCCCGAGCTCCTTGCTCCAGCCCGGTCCTGACAGGGATGGCAAAATAGATCTCCTCTCCCCAAGTGTTGCCCCTTGCTTCAATGGGCAAAGCCTCCCAGACCAATTGGGCTGTTTTCGAGTCATTCAGTAAGGCTTCGACGCTTAACTCACCGGCAAGGATCTTAATCTTTTTTTCCATGCCCTGCTCCTAACTCATCTAGAGGAGAAAATTCATTATAAAGATTTTCCTTCTCTCCGATCTCGGATAGACTGTTTGAATAAAAGAGAATCTCCCGCTCCATCTTCCCAGGTTCCCCCTTCGGGGAGACAAAGCGACGGGTCTGGGACCTCAACAATAAGAAACTGAGGACGACCAGAACATAATTGGAGAGTTCTTTCCCAGCCACATAAAAAAACCGGGAATGGATTCCGGAAGAGAAGTATTCTTCCAGGAGAAGCCTGGCGCTGTTGATTAAGAGGCCAATGGCAAGAAGCTGGAGACCCCGTCTGACTTTTGTGGTATTCCGGGATAATGAGAGAAGGTACAGGTCATAGGTTTTTTTGAAGTTCTTCCAGCTTTCTGAAAGATTTTTCAGAAGCTCCTGATAGGTCTGCTCATCCTCTCCGAACACCTTCAAGCGGACCTGGATATCTCCCCGAAAGAGGAGATACCGCTTCAACAACTCTTCCCTCTCTGAAAGGTAGCCCTGATTCTTTCTAAGTCCCCGATAGAGAACAAGGCCGATGCCAACCAGAAGTAAGAAGGAAACCCCTTCATTCACATAGTTAATCCACATCGCTCCACTCATCCCGTGATAATTACGCTAAATTGTTAAGCAAGAGGTAACGGTAAAGAGGCCCGTATCGTATATTAAAGGCTACGTCTGTCGTTTTTAATTCTTTTTAACGTAACCATAACCGAATAACGAAACGGGCTTCGTAACCTTAACCCTTATACCATTTCTATGAGGTTACCTTCATCTTCGGTCATAATCGGTTGATCAGGCTGGCCATATAGCCTGCACCGAATCCGTTATTGATATTGACCACCGAAACGCCTGAGGCGCAAGAGTTGAGCATGGCCAAAAGCGCTGTGATCCCACCGAAACTGGCGCCATATCCAACGCTGGTAGGCACGGCGATCACGGGTTTGTCCACCAGCCCTCCTACCACACTGGGAAGCGCCCCTTCCATCCCTGCCACCACAATGAGAACCCGGGCTTTATCCAATCTCTTCTTCTGTGAAAGCAACCGATGGATTCCTGCCACACCCACATCATAAAGGGTCTCCACGCGATTGCCCATGATCCCGGCAGTCACGACGGCCTCTTCAGCCACTGGAATGTCCGTGGTGCCAGCAGTGATCACCAGAATCGTTCCTTTGCCCTCTGATTTTACCGGATGGCTGAGAAGGGTAAGCGTTTTCGAAAGGGGATGGTAATGGCTCTTTCTGAAAACCTTTTTAATCTTTTTTGCCTTCTCCTCTTCAAGACGGGTGAGAAGGATGTTCTGGCCTCTCTCCTTCAATCCCTTCATAATAGAGAGGATCTGTTCGGCAGTCTTTCCTTCTCCCCAGATGACTTCCGGAAAACCTTTTCGAAGGCTTCGATGGTGGTCCACCCGTGAATGGCCCAGGTCTTCAAAGGGAAGCGTCTTCAGCCGTGCCAGGGCCTCGTCAATTGAAGTTTTGCCTGACCTCACGCTTCGTAAAAGGGTTTCAAGTCTTTGTATGTTCATCTTGTTTCAAAAATCATTCTATTCAGTCAACCAGTCAAAAGTCAAGAGAGGCGAAAGGGTTTTTCTTGACAAAAAGGGGGAAACCCATTAGGCTCAAATTATCATATTTTATCTTTTTCAGACCAATTCGATTTCTTCTCGACCAAAGAAAAGGAGTTTCTCAATGAATCGGACAGGAATTGTGAAGGACGATAGGTATCTGGACCATATGATGGACCCGGGTCATCCAGAGAGTCCTGAACGATTAAGGGTTATCTATAAGATGCTTGAAGAACCGGAAATGAAAGGCTTCCTCCAGGAGGTTAAATCACGCCCGGCTACCCGCGAGGAACTGGAAATGATCCATACTCCGGCTTACATCGACCAGGTGGCGCAGACCGCAGGAAAGCTTTACTACCGGCTCGATATGGATACGTCCACCTGCGCCAAATCCTATGAGACGGCCCTTCTTGCAGCCGGGGGCCTGCTGGAGTTGATCAAGGCAGTGATGGAAGGAAATCTGAAGAATGGATTTGCCCTGGTGAGACCTCCAGGCCATCATGCGGAAAGGGATAGGGCCATGGGGTTCTGCCTATTCAACAATGTGGCCATTGGTGCACAGTATGCCATTCAAACATTCTCTCTGGACAGGGTCTTGATT
>VGSD01000296.1 GCA_016875155.1 Deltaproteobacteria bacterium
TAGGACCATCCAGAACTTCGACAAGGTCATTCAGGCAGATCTCCGAGGGAGGTTTGGCTAAGGAATATCCTCCTTTTGATCCACGTACGGATTTAACAAGACCGGCTGTTCTGAGGGGGATGATCACCTGTTCGAGATACTTCAAAGAAATATCTTCTTTCTTTGCGATCTCTTTCAAATCGATCGGTCCCTCTCCATAACGAGAGGCAAGTTCTAACATCGCTCTTGCCCCATACCTTATTTTAGTTGAGATTCTCATAGCTTATGATTCTATACTTTTTCGATAGGAATTAGTGATTAATATAACTTCCGAAGGATGAATTGTCAACCTTTCGACCTCACAGCATGAAGGTTACTCTTGCCTCAATCCAGAAGTCAGTCCGATGTGCTCAAGGTTGATCCTGAGCAGCCCTTTTTCATCTCATCTTCAAAGGGTGGTTTCAGTACCATCGAATGGGTCAATAAATGGTGTGGTAAAGTTTCGGAAGGCTATTAAAAAGGAAGGAAGGTTCTAAATATATTTTTAATGGATTTCCACCCTTAAAACTTTTTGGGTGTTCGAGGTAACTTTGAACCGCTCATCAATTCGATGCCCAACAACCCAAACAATCCTTTCACCGGAGATGAGCAAAGGGATATTGGGCCTCTCAAACTTAGGAATCTTGTGATCAATAAAAAACTCCTTAAGCTTCTGAGTCCCTTTTGTTCCCAACGGTTGAAACCGGTCCCCAGGTCTGAAATTTCTCATCCTCAAAGGAAGATGGAGTTGCTCATAATCGAGAAATGCTACATTGCTGGATTCATCCACAGGTTGAGACATATTCCAATCTCTTTCTTCAACGACTATCTCCCTCCCGATCTCCTGGATATGAGTTCGTCTATGCACTGGAAGTTCCACTTCAAAGGGTGGAATCGTTTTGATCCCTCCATTCCGCAACAGGATCATATCATATCGCTTCTCCAGAGAGAGGCCATGAGATAATTCTAATAAAAAGCTCGCCGGGGGTTGACTGAGTTTCCTGCAGATCAGATTCACATCTAACCCTTCCCCCTCGTCTGTATTGGATTGGCAATCCATCCTATCCAATGCCCTTAGAATGACTCTCCATTGGAGGGCTGGATGGAGGGATTGATAGGATGAGAACTTGAAAGTGAGGCCATTCTCCACCTCATGGACGATCTCGTTATAAACTTCCTCTGTCTCCCTCTCAATAAAATCATTTTCATTTCGGAGCAGGGTCGAGGTCCTGAGGAGCGTCTGCCGGAAACCGTGTTGATAATTCTTTTCGATGAGAGGAATCAGATTGAGGCGAAGCCGATTTCGGAGATAGTCGCTCTTCAAATTGCTTGAATCAACGAGATAGGGGATGGAATGGGCCAGGGCAAAACCTTCAATCTCTTCTCTCCAAACTTCAAGAAGGGGCCGGATGATTCTTCCCTCCCGGATGGGAAGCATTCCTTTGAGGCCCTTCAATCCCGATCCTCTGAGCAGTCTTAACAGGACTGTTTCCACCTGGTCATCGGCATTGTGGCCCAGAGCGATTTTACCTCCGCCATACTTCCTCAGAAGCTCATGAAAGAATTGGAAACGGAGCCTTCGGGCAGCATCCTGCAGGGAGAGCCCCCCTGACTTCTGAAACTCCTTCACATTGAACTGTCTATATTCGAAAGGAAGGCCAAGCCGGACGGATTCCTTTTCAACGAATTCTGCTTCTTTTTCCGATTCAACAGGACGAAGGCCATGATGGATATGGGCAATGATAAGAGACAATTCAAATTTCTGGCGGAACTCATTCAGAAGGTGGAGGAGAACCATTGAATCCACTCCGGCCGAGACGCCTACGATCACCCGGTCGTCTTTCTCCAGCAAACAGTAATGATCAATGGTCCTTTTAACCTGTTGGATCATCATCGAAAATGCTCACATCTTCTTCTCTCCCAGTGGTCCGACTCGAATTTCCACTTCTGTCTTTCCATACCAGTTGTCACTGATTTTAATCATACAGGTCTTGTCGGGTTTTGAAAAATTGAGGATCGATTCCTTCCCCTTAAAACTGTTCACCAACTTCCAGTTATCCTTTTCCATATGGTAGTTGAAGAAATCGATTAGAGATTCGACATCGAGTCTCCACTTGGTGAAATACAAAACCCCTGCTTTAAAACCGGTGGTCTCATAGACCATCGCCTTTTTCTGCTGATAGTTCAATTCTTTGGGAATACGGATGTCCTCAAAAAGATAATATTTGCCTGTGGCCTCACTTTCTCTTTTTGCCGGCTCTCCCTTTCTCTCCTTCACCGTCGAAGAACATCCTGCCAGTACCAGACTGGTGAAAAGAACTGCAATTAAAAAATAAACCGGTTTTTTCTTTAAAATCTTCTGTCTCATAATTGTCCTCCTTCTTTATTTTCAAATATAAAAATGTTTACCATCCTGTGATGAGAAAAGCAAGAAGAAACAAAAAGGCTCCGAATGCGGAGCCTTTTAACATATCAAGGTATATTCAATGTCCTGACCGATGAAGAATTCTATGGCTCCATAGGTGGACTGGTTTCCCTCTCGTTAGGGTCAAATAGTTCAATATGGATGTAACCCAGTCTCGGTAATCCCTCTCCATTAAAGGGAGCTGGAGGTTTCGATTCCCTGCGGGCTACCGAGACAAATTCAAATGGAAAGACCACCTCTATGCTCTCATTGCCAGCCTTATCAAAGATCGAGACCTTCAGGGTAATGTTTGTCCATTCCCTCAAATAGGAAGCCCTTGAACTGTAAGTATTCCATTGAAGGTACCCCTTCATCTGTTTTCGAAAAGGGGACTTTATCATGATCCAGTCAGTCGGGTAATGGCCGTACCCTGGCTGATGAACAACAGCTGTAATTTTTGACATATCCCCATCTGGGTCTTCGGCCTCAATATAGATCTTCCAGATATAACCGTAAAATCCTTTATCCACAGCGAAAGAGGCGGTAATCACAGGGGGACTTCCTTTGGGTATATTCTCGGCCCTTATTGCTTGGGGAAGAAGCAATGTGGCGCAGACTAACATGATCATGGAATAAAGGAATCGTTTCATAATATCCTCCTTATATAAAATATAGGGATGGATAATATAAATTTCAAGGGAAGAATGAGGAAGAGCGAGGCCTATTGAAGGGAACGTAATCGATTCCCATGCCGGCCTTTCTGAAAAATCATCCCTGCCCTTTTGGCTTCCTCAAAGATCTCCTTGATGGAAACCCCTTGTTTTAAAGCCAACCTTTTACAATCCTCATATTCAGGAGAGAGATTGACCTGTCTCCTCTCCCAGCGAGCTAATTTGAAGTGAATCTTTCCATATTTTGTTTCAAGTGATAGCATTTCCCTCTCAGCGCAACTTCGCTCTTCCTCCCGCCACCTCATGCCAATGGTGGTTGTCTCCCGCATAAGAAAATTAATGACCGAAGAAAGTTTCTCTCCGGAACAAATGATCGTGAGAAGGGTCGCCGGCCGATTCTTCTTCATGAGAATAGGAGTAAGAAAGACCTCCTGCACCTCCATGGCAAGCAATCGTTCCATGATATAGTCGTAGAACTGGGGGTTCATATCATCAATGTTCGTTTCAACGACCATCACCCTCTCTTTTCCGGCAATCGGCTCTTCTTTCCCGACGATCAGCCTGAGGAGGTTCGGATGCGGAAGGTCAGTCTTTCCAGCTCCGTAACCGACCCTCTCTACTTTCATCCCGGGCATCCTGCCGAATTCCGATCCCAGCGAGGTTAACAGTGCCGCACCCGTTGGAGTGAGCAGTTCTTTCTCTACACCTGAGGAATAGATGGGCTTCCCTTCCATCAGGGAAAGAGTAGCTGGGGCGGGGACAGGAAGGAGTCCATGTTCACACCTGACAAATCCCGTGCCCACATTCACTCTCGACACATAAAGTTTCTCAATCTCCATCTGTCGAAATCCCCAGACTGCCCCGACAATATCAACGACAGAATCAAGCCCTCCGATCTCATGGAAATGAATCTCCTCAATGGGCCTTCGGTGAATCTTCGCCTCCACGGATGCGATTCTTCGAAAGATCTCCCGACTTTTCTCTTTGACCTCTGAATCCAGGCGGCTTCTGTCAATAATCTGGAGGATTTCCTTCAGGCTTCGGGAATGTCTCTTCTCATCCTTTCCTTCCACAATCACCTGGGTGGCGGAGATTCCTCTTTTCAGAACTTTCTTAATTCTAAGGGAAACATTTCGAAGCCGGAGTTTTTTCAACTCTTCTCTCAACCCTTTAGGGCTCAGCCCAGCATCGATCATAGAACTAAGAATCATATCCCCGCTCGCACCCGAAAAACAATCGTAATAAGCAATCCTCATGATCTCCCCCTCAGCTTTCTTATATTAAACCTATTATGTTGAAGTATTAACCTAAAATCAAATGA
>VGSD01000297.1 GCA_016875155.1 Deltaproteobacteria bacterium
TTTAAATTTCTGCAAGTTAGAGGAGTTGCATCAATTGATTCACGACGGAAAGATCGAACTGCTCCCCTATGAGATCGATCGACTGATGCCCACCTGGGGAAACTTTATCACCGGTCTATTTAAATATTTTGGGTGCGGAAAGAATTGACCGGGCTTTCTATTTCTATCCGATTCAAAAGGCATAATACGGAGACAGTCGGGAGTCATGGGGTATAGAGCGTTACCAGAAGTTCGCATTTTTCATCCGAAATATTTCGGAGTTTATGTTTCGTTTCAGAATCGAAGTGGAGGGTCTCCCCCTGTTTCAAATGGAACACTTTACCTCCTAACGTCAATTCCAACTCCCCCTTGTAAACGAAAATGAACTCTTCTCCCGGATGCTTATATTCCACCATTTTATGGGCCTCTCTGGGTTCAATCGTAACCAGGAAGGCCCGAAGGTGCTTATCCGCTCCCCCCGGGGTCAGGGTTCGATAAGAATAATTCTGCGTCCGCTTTACAAACCCTTCCTGCCTCTTTCCTTCGATTTGAACCTTTTCCTGCTCGGTCAGAAAGTGACTCGGATCAATTTGGAGGGCCTGTGAGAGCTGCAACAGAAAGGAGACCGGAGGGGTCAAACCATCTGCTTCTATTTCCTCGATAAACTCCGGGGGATGACCGGTTTTTTCGGCCAGATCCATAACGCTCATCTTGTGGTCTTCCCTCAATTTTCTGATCCGCTGGCCGAAGGTGACTGACCTCTGGTCCCTTCCGTTCCTGACCTGGATCCGATAGAGGTCGGTAATCTCCCGGAAGAGATGATGTTTCACCTCCGTAATAAAAGCGGGCAGAAAGGTGTGCGTGTCGGCCACCACTCCGATACTGGCCATCTTGAAGATGGGTGCATGGGAGTCACGGTTGACTGCCACAATCGTCCCCGTCCCCTGAATGGCTGCCGTATATTGGACCGCGCCCGAGGTGCCGCACGTGATCAACAACTCCGGCTTGACCGACTTGCCTGTCTGACCAATTAACTGCTCATGTGACGTCCAATGGGCGTCCACGGCAGGCCGGGTGGCCCCCAACTCTCCTCCCAGAAGCATGGCCAGCTCTCTGAGGTAATTGAACCCTTCTATGTTTTTCACTCCCCGGCCCCCGGCAATCACGATTTTTGCCTCTTCCAACTTAACCGTCGGATGGGGTTCATAAACAGAGGAGAGTAGATTGATTTTGGTTGAAACGTCACTGAGCTTCCGTTCCACCTTCACAATCTCTCCATGCTCGTTTTGATCATACGGGCGTTCGAAAAAAGTTCCAGCGCTGAGGGTGGCCATGTAAGGCCGGGCTTTACTCCAAGCGATCCGGGCTAAATAATTTCCTCCGAAAGCGGGACTCGAAGCGATCAATCTCTCTTTTGGCTCATCCCAATCCAGAGAGACACAATCAGCACTGAGCCCGACTCCGAGTCGTTTGGCGACCCTCGCTGCCAGTTCCAGTCCGAAGTCGGAAGCTCCTAGAAGAAAAATCTCCGGCCGGTGCTCCTGAATCAGATCACCGATGAGGTCTGTAAATAAATCGATTCGATAGAATGCTAATGTCGGGTCATCCACCAGGAGGATGCGCTGAGCGCCGCGGGCAACATATTCTCGGGCGACTTCCCCCAACTGATGCCCCAAAAGGATTGCCGTAACTCTCCCTTGATCACCCGCAAGCGTCCGGGCCTTCCCAAGAGCTTGAAGGGTCAAGCGGTCCTGGGGAAAGCGGCGATGGTCTCCAAATACCCAGATCTCTAAACCTTTCTTCATGGCTCGATTCTAAGACACCAAATTCTTCTCCGTTAATTTTTTAATGAGTGACCGGGCTTGTTCCCTGGGGTCCCCCTCGACAAAGACACAGGTTTTTTGCTGAGGGAGTGGGATCAACTCTTCCACCCAGGTGCAGGACCCCTGACTCCCAACCTTTTGTGGATCGGCATTTAAATCCTCCAGATTCCAGCGCTCGATGCGATATCGGGTGAAAGCATCCTGAATTTCGTTTAAACTCGGAGTCCGTATTTTGACTTTGGAGGAAACCATAAAGAGGGCGGGGGTGGACACTTCTATCATTTCTCTATACCCATCGGAGACCCGTTCGGCTTGAAATAGACTCTCCCTCTCCTTAAGACTCTCCACACCGGACACATGAGGAATACCCAGTTCCTCAGCCAGTTGCGGCCCTACCTGTGCGGTCCCGCTATCGGTTGTCCTTAAACCACAAAGGATCAGGTCATAATGGCCGATTTTCCGGATGGCCATCCCGAGTACATAGGAGGTGGCCAGAGTATCGCTGTTGGCAAAACGTGGGTCGGTCAGGAGCACAGCCCCATCAGCTCCGAAGGCCAGGGCCTCCCACAGGACCTCCTCGCTGATCTCGGGCCCCATCGTGAGAACCGTCACTGAGCCGCCATACTCCTTTTTAAGCCTCACCCCCATCTCAAGAGCGAACAGATCGAAAGGATTGATTCGTGACATATCGGAGGAGCGCACAAGGCGGTGGGTGCGGGGATCGAATTTCACCTGATCTCCCGCGACCACCTGTTTGATGCATACGATGATATTCATTCCATCTCCAAAAAAACCTATTTGAAATGCTCTTCATTCCTAAATTCAGATCTGGGATTCAGAACTTAAGAGGCGTTTCAGTCTTCCTCCCGTTTCAGTAATTCCCGGGCGATCACGATTTGTTGAATTTCATTCGTTCCCTCGTAAATCTCTGTCGCACGGGCATCCCGAAAATAACGCTCGATCGGATAGTCTTTGCTGTATCCGTAACCTCCATGAATCTGAACCCCCATGGAGGCCACCTTCGAGGCGGTGCGTCCTGCAAATAGCTTGGCCATAGCGGATGGACCGGACAGGTCCCCGCCCTGATCCTTAATATGGGCGGCCTGTAGGGTCAGAAGCCGGGCCGCCTCAACCATCGTACCCATGTCTGCGAGCATCATCTGAATCGCCTGGTGACGGGCCAGTGGGACACGAAATTGGATTCGCTCTTTGGCATACTTCAGGGAGGCGTCAAGAGCTCCTTGAGCGATTCCCACGGCCTGGGATGCAATCCCAATTCGTCCTGTATCCAGGGCCGCCATGGCAATTTTGAATCCATCCCCTTCCCTTCCCAGGAGGTTGGTCTTGGGCACACGACAGTCTGTCAGGACGATTGAGCTGACGGGATTGGCACGCATGCCGCAATTGTTTTCAAGAAGGCCTACTTCAAACCCAGGGGTCCCCCGTTCCACGACGATGGCGCTAAAACCTCTCTTGACATCGCCCGGATTGACCGAAGTGAAGATGATCAGGGTGTCGGCTACCCCTCCGTTGGTGACGAATATTTTGTTGGCGTTGACGATATAGGATTCGCCATCACGGATAGCGGTGGATTCAATCGCCATGGCATCGGACCCGGCATTGGGTTCGGTCAGGCAGAAAGCCCCGATCTTTTCGCCTGCAGCCAGAGGGGGCAAAAATTTGGATCTCTGTTCATCATCGCCGAATTTGGTCAGGGGATAGACGCACACGCTGTTGTGCACGGCGATCGTCAGCCCCATGGCCGCACACGCCCGGGAGACCTCCTCAATAACCAGACAATAGGAAATGGAGTCAATCTCAGATCCACCGTATTGTCTCGGGGCCTGCATTCCGAAAAAATTGAGAGGCCCCATCTTCTCCACGACCTCCCAGGGGAAACGGCCTTCCTCATCAATCTCCCCGGCAATCGGAATCAGTTCCGCTTTGGCAAATTGTCTCACCATGCGCCTGGTCTGTTTCTGTTTGAGCGATAGGTTGAAATCCAATTCCGTTACCCCGGTTTCAAGTTATATGATCATGGATATCATAAAAGTAAAAAATCGATATTTCAACAAAAAGAAACGAGGATAGGTTTTGGTCTCTATCTATTATTTTTATCCTCTGACGACCCTCCGGCCCCAGGAAAACGGATACAGTCAGGTTCACAGAACAAAAAAAGGGGGACAACCGATCATCAGCTACCCCCCCTTGTCTCCTTGGTGCCTAGGGCCGGACTTGAACCGGCACGGTGGGGGACCACCGAGGGATTTTAAGTCCCTTGCGTCTACCAATTCCGCCACCCAGGCGTTTTTAGTCCGTAGTCTCGTAGTCTTCAGTCTTGTAGGCTTAACACTATAGTCTGTTGTACTTTGTCTATAACTCGATGTTTATTAAGTCATCATTTATACTCTTTGACGTATTTTGTCAAGATATGTTATTCATTGATTACAGTGATTAAAAAATCAGATTACCCCGAATGAAGGAGAATAAGATGCGATCGGATCGGATGAAGAAGGGGATTGAAAGAGCGCCTCATCGCTCTCTTTTTAAGGCTCTCGGATTAACGGACCGGGAG
>VGSD01000298.1 GCA_016875155.1 Deltaproteobacteria bacterium
TATATCGTTTTGCATACGGCTCGTTCCGAAGAGATTAAGGCTCGCTCCATTGATGCGATCAAATCCCTGGAGATGATGAGCCTTATGAGGAGAGCCGAGGCGGCTCTCATGGAGGCTGGGTTATCCTCAATTTCACCTTCGGTTTCCATTTCGGAGCCCGGTAAAATTCAATTGAGCGGGGTTGTTTCAGAACAATCGAACAAAATAAAGGCAGAGAAGATTTTAATGGGAATCAAAGGGATTCATTCGGTAGATAACCAAATCAAGGTAGTGCTGCACTACTCTGGCAATGTATAAATATAAATCGTAATTTGTAATTAGGGGGCAACTCTTCAAATGTCATGGTTGGCAGATAAAGAGGTGACTCCGACGACCATCGAAAACAGGGATTATCCCGAGAGGGGGGTGATGTTATGAAGACAAGAAAAGAATTTCTTGAGGCCGTGCTGAAGATGGCAAACCTGAAAGATTTACAGCAAGCGGATGAAGCGGCTCGGGCAGTGATCTCTCTTACCAAAATGATCATCGGTGAGGAATTATCGCAAAAAATAGCTGAAGTTTCTCCGCCCGATCTTCGAGAAGGATGGGAATCAATCCGGGCTACACAGTTAGACGATTTCGAGCGAGATGAACACCTTTTCGAAACCGGGGAAGTTTTAGAAGCAAGATAAGCCTATGGATAGTATCGCACGTTATTACTTTCAATATGTTGGAAAGGAGGTAAACAAAGATGATCTCAGCTGAAAGCCTAAAGGGTTTTGGACTATTTAGTGAACTGAACGAAGCAGAACTGGCTAAAATAGCAAAACTTTGTCATGAACGTACCTACGAAGATAGGGCGGTCATTTTCACTATCGGTGGTTTTGCAAAAGATGTCTATCTCTTGAAGACAGGTAAAGTCGATATCCAGATTGAATTTAAGATTTATGACAACGAAATAGTAACTACGGTCTATACCGTGGGTAATGGGGAGATTTTTGGCTGGTCCGCTCTGGTGCCTCCCCACAGGTTAACCGCATCCGCCCGATGTGAAAGAAAATCAGAGGTGGTCACGATCAACGGAAAAGAGTTCTTGGAACTTCTCGAGAGAGAAAGAAATATTGGCTATGTGGTCATGAAGAACTTGAGTGGCCTTATCAGTTCAAGGCTTGCCGCTACCACCATAGCCTTGCGTCACGAAATTCAAAAATTAACACAAAAATGAGTCTCGATGCGGAAGGGCCAATTTTTCATTTAAGGGCTACCTTCGCCCCGTTAGAAAGCCCCGCTGATTGCCCCGTGGGAAGCTTAACTTCTATCGGGGTGTGAGCCTTCGCGTTAGAAGGGTGAAAGTTCTTCTAATGGGGTTCACTTCAGGAGAGTTTTATGAAAGCAGTGATTGTATTTACCGGGACAGGCCCCATCTTAATCTTATCTTCTTACCCATCGATGGATGATCCGAATTTCGTGAATAAGTTGAAATCGAAGGGGCTAAAAAAATTTATCGCTTTCGAAGTCCCCATCGATCAATGTAAGGATCTCTATGGTTACAGCTATGCGGACATCATCGAGGACCTACAGAAAACAAATGACATGAGGGTATTGGATTTCGATGGGCATCACATTTTTAATAATTTTTCCTTAAAAAAGATGGGAACGCCTTTCATCTTTGAAGAGTAGGTCATTTATTCTGCCCGTCAGACTTCTTTGCCTGGAGCTGGCCGCAGGCTGCGGAGATGTCGGCCCCCTTGCTGGCGCGGATGATCGCAGTCAGACCACCCTCCATTAGAATCTCCTGAAACTGCCTGACTCTCTCTTCGGATGGCTTTTTATAGGGAATCCCCGGGGCTTCGTTGAGAGGGATGAGATTGATTTTAGAGGGAATCCCCTTCAACAATTTTAGAAGTCTTTTTGCATCCTCGGGAGAATCATTTTCTCCTTCGAGCAGGACATATTCGAAAGTGATGCGGGCTCTGGGCGGAAGGGGATATTTCCGGCAAAGTTCAAGCAGTTTCTTAAGCGGGTGACGGAGGTTGATCGGCATGAGACGGCTTCGGGTTTCTTCGGTCGAAGCATTGAGAGAAACGGCGAGGCGGAATCGAATCTTTTCCTGTGCCAATTGTTTCAATTCGGACAGAAGGCCAACCGTAGAAAGGGTTACCCTCCGGGATGAAAATTTAAAGGACTCAGGATGAGTCATCAATTCAATCGCCTTTAATGTATTCCCATAATTGGCCAGAGGTTCTCCCATTCCCATCAGAACGATATTGGTGATGGAAGTTTGATCCGGCAAGGTTTCTCTCACAGCAAGAATCTGGTTGACAATCTCACCAGTAGTGAGATTCCTTTTAAGTCCTTTTTTTCCGGTAAGGCAGAACCGACATCCCATGGCACATCCAGCCTGAGTGGAGAGGCAGAGGGTGAGACGTTTTTTTTCAGGGATGAGCACGCTTTCGACCCTGTTCCCATCTTCAAGTCCAAAGAGAAATTTCTGCGTCCCATCGTTGCTCTTTTCAATCTGAAGAGGAGAAAGGAAGGAAACAAAGGAAACATGGCTCAGTTCTTGTCGAAACGTTTTCGAAAGGTTGGTCATCTCATCGAAACGATGGACCCCTATTTTATAGAGCCATCTCATGAGTTGAATGGAACGATATCGTTCTTTCCCGAAAGATGTGATGAAACTCTCTAATTCGGAAGGGCTCAAGTTTTTAAGATCAATTTTTCCCAAGCAATTCATGAAGGAGTGTCAACCTCGAACAATAAAAATTTTCCCCTCACCTTTATCCTCTCCCCTCTGGGGAGAGGGGAGGGTGAGGGGGGCTCAAGATGGAAAGATCTCCAATGAATTGAAGAAATAATTAATTTCAAAGGCGGCGGTTTCAGACGCGTCTGAACCATGAACGATATTTCGTTCGATATTGGAGGCAAATTGCTGTCTGATCGTGCCTGCCTCTGCCTTTTTAGGATCGGTCGCTCCCATCAATTCCCTGGTTTTTGAGATGGCCCCATCCCCTTCGAGGACCATGACCACACAGGGCCCGGAAGACATGAAGACGGTCAGGCTCTCGAAGAAGGGTTTACCCCGGTGGACTGCGTAAAATCCTTCTGCCTCTTTCTTATCCATTGAGATCATCTTCAGCCCGATCACCTTCAGACCGCGTCCTTCAAAGCGCTTGATCACCTCTCCGATCAGGTTCTTGCTGACTCCATCTGGTTTGACAATTGATAATGTCCTTTCCATTTATTCCTCCTGTCATTCAAATTATTTCTTCATAATCTATCTTCCTCAAATCTTCCTTGTCAAGGTGGGCAAGCAAGTGCAGTGGGGGACGGTCTGAAATTGTTCGCCAGTATTCAAAAAGTCTTGACATTGACAAGGAAGAGTCTATCCAACTATAAAGTATTAAACTATCAAAAAGGAGAGTTCGATGGAGGAGAGACAAGCGAGAACCTATGATGTGATCATTATCGGAGGTGGACCAGCGGGAATGACAGCCGGACTCTATACGTCGAGGGCAAGGCTCCGGACCCTTTTAATTGAAAATGGCCTCTTTGGGGGGCAGATGACGACCACGGAATTGATTGAGAACTATCCGGGCTTCCCACAGGGAGTAAGCGGGGATGAATTGAGTCGGCTTATGGAGGAGCAGGCAAAACGATTCGGGATGGAGACGATCAGCGACGAAGTGACAGGGATCAGTTTAGATAAAGACCTGAAAAAAGTGAAAACCTATGAAGGAGAATATTCCTGTCGAGCGCTCATCATCTGTACTGGGACGGAATACAGGAAATTGGGCGTTCCTGGAGAAGAGGAGTTTAAGGGTAGGGGAATTTCCTATTGTGCGACCTGTGACGGCGCCTTCTTTAAAGATAGCCGAATTATTGTTGTGGGGGGAGGAGATTCGGCGCTCACCGAAGCCCTCTTCCTGACGAAGTTTGTAAAGGAGTTGACCATCATCCACCGGAGAGATGCTCTTCGGGCGACCAAGATATACCAGGAGAGGGCACTCAACCATCCAAAGATCAAATTTTTTTGGAATTCAGTGGTTCAGGAAATTAAAGGGGATAGTGTGGTTCGCTCAGTCGTTGTGAAAAACGTTAAAACCGGAGAGCTGAAAGAGGTAGAGATCGAAGGCGCTTTTCTTTTTGTCGGATTGATGCCGAGGACTCAATTTATAAGAGAGATGGTTCGATTAGATGAAGCAGGTTATATCATCACAAATGACAATTGCGAAACTTCGGTCAAAGGGATCTTGGCCGCCGGAGATTGCCGGAAGAAATTGTTACGCCAGATTTCAACCTCCGTGGGAGACGGGGCGACAGCAGCCTTCGCTGCAGAGAAATATTTGGAAGAAGGGTAATGATAGTCTTTGGGGCAAGGTTACAAATAGGTTTACG
>VGSD01000299.1 GCA_016875155.1 Deltaproteobacteria bacterium
AATGTACACCAACCCTATCCTCTGGGCCCAGATGATGTCGAACCATGAGCCCCAGATGGAACAGGAGATGAAGAAAAAAGGTCTGCCTTGGGTTGAATTCAAAGAGAATGAAATGGTGGATCTCATTGCTCATATTCGAACCCTGAGCGGAACCGTTGAGAAGATTTACCTCTCTCCTGGGGACCCCCGTTCCGGTGAAAAACTTTATTCGCAAAAGGGATGCATCCGCTGCCATATCCCGTCGGGGGGACTCGATCTTGGAAGAAAAAAGGATTTTCCTCGGACCCTTGGACAACTGGCAGGCATGATGTGGAATCATTCGCGCGAGATGTGGAAGGGAATAGAAGAAAAAGGATTAGACCGCCCTATTCTTACACCCCAGGAGATGGCTGATCTGGTCGCCCATCTCTTCTCCACACGATACTTTGATGAGCCTGGTGACCCCGTAAAGGGGAAAACCGTGTTCAACAATAAACAGTGCCATCTCTGCCATGCGAAAGGAAAGAAGCCCGATCTCTCTACCATGAAGGGCCAGATCTCTCCCATTTTTATGGCACAGACGATGTGGAACCATGGCCCTGAGATGATGGAAAAGATGAGAAAGGTAAAAGTCCCCTGGCAGAAAATCGATGGTAAAGAGATGGTCGATTTAATGGAATATCTCAACCGGGGAATGCCCTAATGTAAACTCAATGCAAATTTTTAAATTAGCAGTGTAAAATTAACAATGTACTGGATTGCTAATTGATTATTGCTAATTGATTATTGCTAATTGATTTTTTTGCAATGATGTTCGAATGGAGAGTGAGATGGTATCGACAGAATGGTTGAAAAGGACAGAGCTCTTTGGAGGATTAGATGAAACACGACTCAGCAACCTTCTATCCGATGCTGTAATCAAATCTTGTTCTGCGGGAGAAACGATCTTCCGCCAGGGAGACAAGGCAAACGGTCTCTATATATTGATCAAAGGAGTTGTCGACTTAACGGTGAAGACGCAGGAAAAAACCGACTTGATGACCTCCAAAATTGAAAAAGAGGGAGCGGTCTTTGGAACGGCCTCTCTGATGGAACCGTTTCGCTACAATGTATCAGCCGTCTGCCTGAATTCCTCAGAGGTTCTTGTGCTTGACGCCAACCTGATCAGGAAGAAGATGGAAGAAGACCCGAAGACAGGGATGGAGATCATGAAAAAGTTGGCTTCCATCTATTTCATCCGTCTCAATCAGTTACGGGCAGGTGTTTCAGACCTACTCAAACCTTTTAAGATCAAAACACGATGAAGTGTTCACAACCAAAAGTTGTTACAAGAATCCATCCAATGGATTGATGATCAAACCAGGGGGAGGCCATATGAACAAGAAAATTTTCATGGGATGTGCTGTGCTTGTTGCGATTGCTTTTATCACCATCATTTATTTTGCTACCGCCGATGCCCAGAAAGCAGCAACAAAAGAAAAACCTACGGACCTGAAAGCCGCGCCTAAGGAAACCTTAGCCGATGTCAAATCCTGTTATGACTGCCACCCTGAGATTAAAGAGTTTCATGCCAAGGGTAAACACGCAAAAGTCAATTGCAAGAGCTGTCACGAGGGCCTGGCGAAGCACCTCAAGGATGCGGAATCGAAGCCTTCTACCCGATTGGATCATGCCGCCTGCGGGAAATGCCACAAAGACCAGTACGAATCTTTTATCGAAGTGAATCCTGAGTCCAAACCGAAAGTGGAAAAGTCAACCGCCACGAGTCGCTCACCGCTCTTTGATATTATTATGAGGCCCCATGGTTTTACAAGGGAACACGGGGAACCGAGAAGCCATGTCTTCTCCGTCGTTGATCAACTTCTGGTGGATCGGGCCTTTGGTGGAAGGTTCCAGCTTAAGGACTGGACAAAGCTGAATGATGCCAAGGGCGCTGAAAAGTCGGTATGGGAGGTTTTGAAGGATCTGGAGCCGACCACCAGCGACCAGAAGATCTTTCCGCCTTACACGCCAAGAACGGCGTTTACAGCGGCCAACCCGGTCTGTCTGAGCTGCAAGACCCAGGATCATATTCTGAAGTGGGCTTACATGGGAGACAAAAACCCAAAGGCGAAGTGGGACAGAACGTCAAATGTGGTTCAGATGGCCAGGGATGTTCATCGGCCATTCAACTGCTATACCTGCCATGACCCACATTCAGCTGGGCCGAGGGTTGTCAGGGACGCCCTGATCAATGCGGTTGTTGACAGAGAAGAGGGAACCTACCCCTATGATAAAGAAAAGAGCAAGAAGATCACCATGACCAAAGTGATGTTCAGGGATTTTAGGGCCATTGGCGTTTTAAATAAACCCGATTCCAATCTGATGTGTGCCCAGTGCCATGTGGAATATAACTGCAACCCGGTCATTGATCCTAAGACAGGCGAGATCATAGGAATGGGAGACAGAAGGGCCAATGAATTCCAGTGGAGAAATGTTTTTGATTATGATGCCTGGGTCGAAAAACAGGGCTACAGGGATTTTCGAAATGAAGTGACAGGAGCTCTCCTGTCGAAAATCCAGCATCCGGAGGTTGAGGTCTTCTGGGGAAGCAAGCATGAGAGGGGTGGCGTGGAGTGTAAAGACTGTCATATGCCTAAGATGAAAAAGGCAGGCAAGACCTTCACCTGGCATGGGCAGAAGAGCTCGAAATATATGAAGAAGGACACCTGCTTGAAGTGTCATCCTCGCTGGACGGAGAAAGAGGCGGAGTATCAAATCGAAGGAATTCAGAATTACATCAGGGGAAAGATGCGGAAGGCAGAGTTCTGGCTTTCGGAGTTTGTGCGGACTTTTCAACTTGCAAAATCGGTTGGGGTCCCCGAAGATATCCTGAGGGAGTCGAGAAAATTTCATACAAGGGCTCACACAAAATGGGAGTGGTGGACGGCTGAAAACTCGGATGGATTCCATAACCCCGACCAGGCAAAGGCATCGCTTCTGGAGTCGATCCAGACTTCCATCGATGGCGTAAAATTCCTTGAAAAAGCCATCGAAGATAGGCAAAAGGCAGCGAGGTAATCAACAGGTCGAGTAGCCAGTAGGCCATGATGTTGATCAAAAAAGGGGGAATGAACTTAAAAATTTTGGAATCCCCTTGATTTTATTATATGATGTGTTAAGTAAAAGAATACAATCACCATCCCCACAGCAGAGCTGCGAGGCTTTCTAACGGGGTAAAAGTAACATTACGAAAAGGGGGGAAACCGGTCTATTCGGTTTACCCCCTTTTTTTAAAAAAAACCTAACGAAAGGAGGTTAGACCCGATGAAAAGTTTCATAGTATCGGTCTCCTTGCTTCTCTTTTCCGCTCTGATCCTTATCCCTTCCTCGGTTATGGCCCAGGCTACTTATGTTGGGTCGAAAAAATGTATGTCCTGTCACAACACAATCTATGAGATGTGGAAAGATACCCTTCACAATAAGTCTCAGCAGATATTAAGTCGAACAGATGATTCACTTGTGGTTAATTGGAAGGGGATGATCAAACTGAAAGCCGGAAATATCCCTGAAGTCATCATCAAATTGGAAGAAGGCCCTGGCCAGGTTTATCAGGCCAAACTGGTGGATGCAAAAGACCCCTCTAAGGAAGTCACTTATAACGTAGTGAGGACGTATGGAGGGTGGGGATGGAAACAACGATATCAGGTCAAGATTGGAAATCATCATTACATCCTTCCCTTACAGTGGAACCAGGCATCCTCACGTTGGGTTCCTTATAACCTACAGAATTGGTACAATGACGATGGCAGCCTCAAACAACCCCCTGTAGGGAAATCCTTTGAGATGAGTTGTGCGGGCTGCCATAATACCGGGCTTGAGCTTAAAAAGGTAGATGCAGGTTATGAATCGAAATATATTGAACTCAACACCGGATGCGAAAAATGTCATGGCCCGGGCTCCGAGCATGTCAAATCACCTAAGACCAAAGGGAAAATCATCAATCCAAGGAAATTAGAATATGAGCGGGGGCTGGAGGTATGCGGTCAATGCCATACGAGAGGGGTGAGTGTTCCGAATGGAACGTTTGAGTATCCCTGGAATGACAAAGACAATAAACCCTATAAACTCGGAGAGCCATTAGCCAACTATTATCAACTTAAACCAGGAATCTGGGGAGACCCCCAGGCTCATTCCTAGTCCCATCACCAGCAATGGATTGATTTCCAGAAAAGCGGCCACTTCTATGCAAAGGTTCTATGTTTCGATTGTCATAACCCCCATGGAGGCCCCAGCCGATCTCAGTTGACTAAAGCCGACCACAACAACAATCTCTGCCTCTCCTGTCATGGCAAAGACAAAAAATTTGCCAATCCCTGGGCGATTCG
>VGSD01000300.1 GCA_016875155.1 Deltaproteobacteria bacterium
CTGACATCCGTATGCCTGAAATGGATGGTCTGGAACTTCTGAGGAATGTGAAGGCTGTGCGACCCAACATGATGTTCATCATCATGACCGCCCATCCGGAGATCAATATGGCAGTGGAGGCCATACGTCTGGGAGCGACTGATTTCATCCTAAAGCCGATCGACCTGGAACTGATGGTCTTCAGTGTTAACAAAGCCCTTGAGATTAAAAAGATGGAGGAGGAGATCGAGGCCCATCATAAGAATCTTGAGAAATTGGTGGAGGAAAGGACTGGAAAGCTTAATGAGACAGTGCTCATCTTAAAGAAGACCCATCTCGATTCGGTAAAGGTTTTGGCAGGAGCCATCGATGCCAAAGACCCCTACACCCGTGGCCATTCGGACCGGGTGAGAAGGATGAGCATGAGGATTGGCATGAAAATGGGCATCAGCGAGGAGAGGCTCGAAAATCTGGTTTTTGGAGCCCTCCTACACGACATTGGGAAGATTGGTATCCGGGATGAGATTCTTCAGAAGAAGAGTTCCCTGACCCCTGAGGAGTATCATACCATTCAGCAACACCCATTGATTGGAGTGAAGATTGTGGAGGGAATCGATTTTTTCAGGGACAAGATCCCCCTGATCCGTAACCATCACGAGCATTATGATGGCAGCGGTTATCCCGATGGATTGATCGGAGAAGTCATCCCTCTGGAGGCAAGGATCATTGCTGTGGCAGACTCCTTCGATGCCATGACCAGTTTAAGGCCCCATCGCAGGGCCATGCCTGTGGATGAGGTGGTTGAGGAGATGGAGAATGGAAATGGAAAGCAATTCGATCCTCGGGTTCTGGAAATTTTCTTAAAAGAGAAGATCTATGACTCATCAAAGACCGTTTGATATATAAGTATGCGGAGAGTCTCTATTTTGAACGAGGACAAGCGAGGAGAGCGCAGATAAAGATAACTATATTACTTGGAATTGATGAATTTGCTCTGCAATTGCAGTGGAAGTATTAAGGAAAACGAGGGGGTGTGAGATGAAAATAATAAAATTGTCTGTGGCCTTATACGTTATAACAATCCTTCTTGCGACAGATATATATGCTCAAGAAAAAGGGGAAATCATCTTAGGCGTTGTGACCAGCATTCTACCCTCTCCTGTATGGGTTGCCGAAAATAAAAGGTATTTTCAAGAAGAAGGCCTAAGCGTAAAAATAAAAGAGTTTGGTTCAGGAAGAAGCGCTCTTAAAACAATGTTAACCGAAGGAAATCTCCATATGGTTACTTGTGCCCAAACTCCAGTAATGTTTAATAGCTTCATCAGAAATGATTATGCGATTATCGCTGGCATGGTCTACTCAGATAATTATGTCAAAGTGCTTGCCCGCCAGGATAAAGGAATAACAAAGGCTTTAGATTTAAAAGGTAAAAAGGTGGGAACCACCAAAGGCTCAACCGGACACTACTTCTTAGGTCTCTTTATGGTTTATAGCGGTATTTCATTTCCTGATGTTAAAGTCGTGGATTTTGAAGCGAACCAGTTAACTCAAGCCTTAGTGGATGGATTTGTAGAGGCAATTTCCACATGGGAACCGCATATTATGAATGCCAACAAGTCATTAGGCAAGAAGGCCATTCTTCTGTCCAGCAAGGGTCTCTTTCGGGAAGATTTTTATTTTGTAGTAAGAAAGGATTTTATAAACAATAACCCAGATGCTTTAAAGAGATTTTTAAAAACCATTAACAAGGCAGAAGAGTTTATCCAAAAGAATAAAGAGGAAGCAATAAATATCGTTTATCAACGCCTGAATCTAAATAGGGAGATGGTAACTTCGATCTGGAATGAATTGAATTTTGAGCTGTTCCTGGATCAGGGCATATTAACTGCATTAGAAGATGAGGCCAGATGGGCGATACGAAATAAGTTGACAGACAGAAAAAAGGTTCCGAACTACCTCAATTTCATTTATCTCGATGCACTCCAGGCAGTGAAACCTAAAGGGGTGACTATTATCAGGTGAAACAACAATGAAGATTAAGACTAAGCTACAGATCACTACAGTCGTATCTTTAATAGTAGCGCTTGTGATCGGCTCAATCCTCTTTTTTTCAGCACAACAGGTTAATAAGGCGATCGAGAAAGACATGGCCGCTGACGAGATAATCAAAGGGTTATTTGAGCTTAACATTCTTACCAATGAGTATTTAATCCATCACGAAGAGAGGGCTAAAACACAGTGGCAATTAAGACATGACTCTATAAAGAGGCTCCTGGAAGAAATTAAAGTCAAAAGTCCGGAGAAGGTGGTTTTATTAAGGAGGATGCGTGAAAACCATGAGAGTATAAAAACCACCTTTTCCCAGATGGTCTTAAATTATGAAAGTTATCGAGATGGGAAATCGGGTGTATCTCAGGAATTGAACGAGATGCTGGCGGGCAATCTGGATGTGAAATCACGCTATATGGTTTATGATGCCTATCAATTGGCTCAAATAAGTAGTGCAAGGGTATCGACCTCTCAGCAGAGGGCTTATTTCCTTGTTGTATGGTTCACTTTAATAATAGCAGTGGTTGTAGTCACAGTTTCATTTTCAATCCATAGAGGCGTTTTGAAGCCGATCAGGAAGCTTCACGAGGGAACCGAAATCATTGGTGCCGGTAACCTGAATTACAAAGTAGGCACAATAGCAAAGGATGAGGTTGGACAGCTTTCAAGGGCTTTTGACCGGATGACCATTCAATTAAAAGAGTCTTTTATAGGATTGGAAAAAGAAATCACCGAGCACAAGCAGGCGGAGGAAGAATTAAATAAATATCGCGAACACCTTGAGGAACTGGTCGAAAGCCGTGCTGCAGAACTTAAGCAGTCAGAGGAACGATTCCGCATCGCTGTGGAGAGTGTGAGTGACTTGATCTGGGAATGGGACATTGTGAAAGGTGACTTGACATGGTTCGGAAAAGTTGATGAAATGCTGGGGTATGAGCCGGGTGAATTCCCAAGAACACTTGAGGCATGGGAGAAGGTTATTCATCCAGATGACCAAGGTCGCGTCATGACCATCCTTGACCAACATTTACAGACTCGAAAGCCTTATCTGGAAGAATACCGTGTTTTTAAAAAGGATGGATCCATCCTCTATTGGTTTAACAGTGGCACTGCTCTATGGGACGAAAAAGGCAAAGCCTACAAAATGATTGGGGCCGTAAGTGACATCACCAATCGCAAACGGGCCGAAGAGGCGCTGGCACTACAAGCCAGGATCGCTAACATCTTCCTCACTATTCCTGACGACGAGATGTACAATGAGGTGTTGAAAGCCGTCTTAGAAGTAATGCAAAGTCAGTACGGGGTTTTCGGATATATCGATGTTGACGGATCCCTGGTAGTTCCTTCCATGACACGGCATATCTGGGATAGATGCCAGGTTTCCGATAAGACCTTCATATTCCCTCGAGAAAGATGGGGGGATAGCAGTTGGCCCCGGGCCATCAGGGAGAAAAAGACTATTTACTCAAATGAGGTCTCCGACAAAACCCCCGAGGGCCACATTAATATCTGGAGGCATATCTCCTTTCCCATTCTGTTCCAAGGTGAGGTTATCGGTCTCATTCAGGTGGCCAACAAAGAAACAGACTACACTGAAGCAGATATCCGTTCGCTGGAGGCCATAGCCGGGCATATCGCCCCCGTCCTGAGTGCCAGATTGCAGCGTAAGCGAGCGGAGGAGGAGACCAAGAAACTGAATGAGGAGTTGAAGCTGCGAGCAAAAGAACTCGAAGCCATCAACAGAGAATTGGAGACATTCAGTTACTCCGTATCCCACGATCTACGGGCACCTTTGAGAAGTATCGATGGCTTCAGCCAGGTACTCCTGGAAGACTATTCTGACAAATTGGATGAGGAAGGCAAGCGTTCCCTTCAACGTGTCCGTGCAGGGAGTCAGCGCATGGGGCAACTCATCGACGATCTGCTCAAACTTTCACGTGTGACCCGTGGTGAGATGCGTCAAGAGTTGGTTGATCTGAGTTCAATGGCAAAGGCGGCCTTGACAGAATTTCAGAAGTCGGAGCCCGAACGCGAGGTGGAGTGTTTTGTCGCGGAAGGAGCCGTCACTCATGGAGACGGGCGGTTGTTAAGGGTAGTATTAGAAAATCTTCTGGGGAATGCCTGGAAATTTACGGTTAAACGATCGCAAGGCAGAATCGAATTCGGAACAACTCAAGAGGATGGGCAAAAGATATACTTCATTCGAGATAACGGCGCTGGATTTGATATGTCCTTCTCGGATAAATTGTTTGGTGCCTTCCAGCGCCTACATGGGACGAATGAATTCCCTGGCACCGGCATTGGCCTGGCAACGGTT
>VGSD01000301.1 GCA_016875155.1 Deltaproteobacteria bacterium
ATTATCCCCGGCGTCAGTCCCAGAATCACACCGCTCATGCCAGCTCTACAGAGCAACTGGTTGACCATCCATGTGACCACCTGTTTTTTCGGGTATGCAGCTTTTGCCGTCTCCTTTGGGATCAGCATCCTCTATCTCATTCGAGATAAGAAGGGATCCCGGAAGGAAGAAATTTCAAGGTGGTTGCCCTCCCTTCCCATCTTAGATGAGATTAACTACAGATCGATTGTGATCGGATTTCCAATGTTGAGCCTGGGCATCATCACAGGTGCGGCATGGGCCAATTATGCGTGGGGAAGTTACTGGAGTTGGGATCCGAAAGAGACCTGGTCGCTGATCACCTGGTTTGTTTATGCGGCTTTTTTACATGCCCGGATCACACGGGACTGGAGGGGAAGAAAGGCAGCCATTCTATCGATCATAGGGTTTGTGGCTGTGATGTTCACCTATTTTGGAGTGAATTACATCCTCTCCGGACTACATAGCTACGCTTAATTCATTGGAATAATGGAATGGTGGAATAGTGGAATAATGGGTTTAGCAATTTTCCATTATTCCAATCTTCCAATATTCCAGCTCTTATAGTTTATACAACTCTTCATCATACATGTGAACCCAGTTTCTCTTCAGAACCTGGGTCGCCTCTTCCATCCGATCCACCCCAACGATGAGCACGGTATTTTCACCCCTTCCCAGGCAGGTATAAAGGTAATTGACATTGATTCCGACTTCTTTGAGGGGCTTAAGCACTGCATTGAGCCCTCCGGGGTGGTTGGGCGCCTCAATGGCAAGCACATCCGTAATTTTAATCGAATAGCCGTGTGTTCTTAAGACATTGGCAGCCTTTTCAGGGTCACTGGGGACAAACCGTATAGCGCTGACATCCGAAGCATCAACGATACTCACCGCAATAATATTGATCCCATTCTCTCCCAGATACTCACTCATTTCAGCAAGTTTTCCGGGAACGTTTTCGAGGCTTACGGAAATCTGTTTGACAGGCATGAATGGCCTCCTCTTACTTCAAATAATGATATCCCAGCATGAGGGCGGATTCGTTCAACTTGAAAACCGATGGGTTTTTATGTCCGAAGGTCTCTTTCAATGCACGGGTCATGGTCCCAACGGATACCAGTCCGGTCTTCTTAATGAGTGCTCCCAGCATGATGATGTTCATGACCTTGTCACTCTTGATCTGCTTGGCCAATTCATTCAGGGGAATTTCAAAAATTTCGATATCCCCTCGAATAGGTCTTGTCTCAATCATGCTTGAGTTTAAAAATACAGTCCCTCCTGACTGGATCTGGTTCTGAAAACGGATGAGGGAGGGCTGGTTCATGAAGACAGCAAAATCAGGTTCCGAGGCGACCGGCGAAGCGATCTCTTCGCTGGAGATGACGACCGTGCAGTTGGCTGTTCCTCCCCTCACCTCCGCCCCATAGGAGGGCAGGCAGGTGACATTCTTCTCTTCATACATGCCGGCCATGGCAAAGAGATATCCCATCATGATCACGCCCTGGCCTCCAAAACCAGAAAAAATCATTTTAACGAGCATCGGTTTTATCTCCAGTGACGTCCTTCAACACGCCAAGAGGGAAATGTTTCATCATCACGTCATCCATCCATTTGACCGCCTGTTCCGGAGTCATCTTCCAGTTGGTGGGACAGGCGGAGAGAATTTCCACAAGCGAAAAACCCAGTCCCTCTAATTGAATGCGGAAGGCTTTTGCAATGGCTTTCTTCGTCTTTAAAATATTGGCTGGAGTATTCACTGCGGTTCGCTCGATATAGGCGCTGCCTCTGGCAAGAGAGAGCATCTCACTCAGGTTGATCGGAAAACCATCCCTGCTCTCCTTTCTTCCTCCCAGAGAGGTGGTCGTGTTCTGTCCCAGAATGGTTGTGGGAGCCATCTGGCCCCCTGTCATGCCGTAGACGCCGTTGTTGACAAAGACAGTCGTGATATTTTCACCCCGTGCGGCAGCATGAATCGTTTCGGCCGTACCAATAGCAGCAATGTCTCCATCTCCCTGATAGGTAAAGATCAGCCTGTCTGGAAGCGCCCTTTTTAACCCAGTGGCTACTGCTGCCGCCCTTCCATGAGAAGCCTCCCCCATGTCCACGTCAAAATAGAAATAAGCCAGGACCGCGCACCCTGCCGGAGGAACACCGACCGTTTTCTCCTGGAGATTCATCTCGTCAATCACCTCTCCGATGAGGCGATGGATAATGCTGTGGCCACATCCCGGACAGTAATGGAAATATGCCTTTTTAATTGACTTCGGCCTTGAAAAAACTTTTTTCATCTCAGGATCCTAAATCAACGTTTTTCGTCCATGGGTGACAATCCCATATGGTTGAACGGAAAATGACGTTTGTCGTTGTCGAACCTCGTATCGATCCGCAAGCTTTGTCTTTCGGTTAGGGTAACGATGCCCCTGCCTACCGGCAGGCAGGCGTTTCGGTTACGGGTTATGGTAACGTAAAAAATTGAAAGGCGATCAACGTAACCTTTTCAAAACGATACGGGCTTCGTAACCTTAGCCATGACCGAGTTCATTTCAACCGTTTCTGATAATATTGGCTGGAGATGACCCGCGCCACTTCAAGAGGGATAGGAATCACCCCTCCCGGACGCCCATAGAAATGGACGTCTGCGGCCCCCTCGAGTGCAATTCGGACATCTTCCACCATCTGTCCCATATTCATTTCAAAGACGAAAAAATGCTTCGTCTTTTTTGCCAACTCCCGGATCGCAGCAGAAGGGAAAGGCCAGAGAGATATCGGCCGGATGAGTCCTACCTTAAGCCCTTCATCCCTGAGCCGTTTGATCGCTCCCTTGGCAATTCTTGCGGCAATCCCAAAAGCAACAATGATCATCTTAGCATCTTCGGTGAAGTAGGACTCCCATTTGACCTCTTCTTTCGAAACCCTTTCATACTTCCGCATGAGCTTCCAGTTATGCTCTTCCTCCTGGAGAGGATCGAGGATGAGGGAACGGATGAAACGACTTGGCCTTCCCTTGGCTCCAGTCAGGGCCCAGTCCTTATGGGGAAGTTTTTTCAATGGGATCTCAGGGGGAAGTTCCACGGGCTCCATCATCTGCCCGAGCATTCCATCCCCGAGAATGATCACCGTAATCCGGTATTTATCTGCAAGGTCGAATGCCTCATAGGTCAGGCTTGCCAGTTCTTGACATGAACTGGGAGCAAAAACAATGGTCCGGTAATCGCCGTGCCCTCCTCCACGGGTGGCCTGAAAATAGTCGGATTGGGCCGGTGCAATATTTCCGAGACCGGGTCCGCCTCTTGTCATATTGACAACCACTGCGGGCAATTCCAGCGCACATAGAAAGGAGATACCTTCCTGCTTAAGGCTAACTCCTGGACCCGAAGAAGAGGTCATCACCCTTCCTCCAGCCATGCTGGCTCCAATCACCATATGAATAGAGGCGATTTCGCTTTCAGCCTGGATAAAGACTCCTCCCTCGACTGATGCAAGCCTTTCAGACATATACTCGGGAATTTCATTCTGCGGGGTAATCGGATACCCGAAATAGTAACGGCATCCCGCCCTGACAGCCGCCTCTGCAACAACATGGTTCCCACGCATTAACACTTTAGCCACGATAAACCTCAATCGCAATTTCTGGGCAGACGATGGCGCAAAGAGCACACCCCGTGCATTTCTTACCCTCTTTTTTGGCACTTTTTTCGATGAATTGGGCGAATCGGTAACCCTTCTGGTTCAGGTGGTCAGAAGTCTCGATCAATTTATGCGGGCAGACAGAGATACAGAGTTCGCAATCCTTGCAGAGTTCCAGATCTATTTCAATCATCCCCGACGGCAAAGTTTTTCCTCCAGAAGAGTTAATTCACAATATTTCTTGACCTACTAATCTAAATATTATAAATTTTATTTACTACAAAATCAAATGACCCCGGAGACAAGGATGAATTCTTCACTAAAACGACTCGATCAAGAACCTAAACGGCTAATCATGATCGGAGGAAAGGGAGGGGTGGGCAAATCCACCTGCGCCTCAGCCATTGCACTCCATTTTGCTCTTCAGGGGAAGAAGACGCTCATTATATCGAGCGATCCAACCCCTTCCCTTTCCGATATCTTCGAGACGGAGATCGGCGATCAGGAGACCCCCATTAAGGGAGTCCAGAACCTCTTTGGGATTGAGATTAGCTCTGATGTCGTTCTGAAAAAATGGAAGGAGCGTTTTGGTCCTGAAATCTATGAAGTCGTCTCCTCTTTTGCTTCAGTCGATTATGATTTCGTGGAATATATCGGTGGAGCTCCGGGCATTGAAGAGGAGT
>VGSD01000302.1 GCA_016875155.1 Deltaproteobacteria bacterium
CTTTTTACCCCGATAGAAAGCCCTGCTGCTTGCCACGTGAGAAGCTTGGCATCTATCGGGGTGTGAGTTTTCCCGTTAGAAGGGTAAAGCTTTTCTAACGGGGTTTACATTGAGAAAATGATGCTGAGAATTGCAGGAATACTTATTATTATCACCATCCTTTTTTCCTATTTGCCCATGGACATCATGGGGCATTGTCCAGAAGAGGATCATCATACAAATACGAAAATGGATTGTGGATACGCTTTTCACTGCCCGGTTCTTTATAATCCAATCATACCGGGATTATCAGCCCTTACAATAAGTGGATGGCTAAAACGAATGCCAGAGATATCGAAAATTGACGAATTACCAAGTTTCATCTTTCATCCCCCCAAGGCATAATTGAACATAGGTGACAGGGATGAAGGATTATGGCATAAGGATTGCTTATAAAATATGTAAAGAATAAAGAATTTGATATTTTTTTCTCCGGGTTCGGGGATTATAAAGCAATCAGAAGTTTATAAGCTGCAGGATTTAAAAAGAAAAGCTCTTGGCCGGGACCTAATGAGAATTAGGTCTAATATGCTAACGCCTTCACCCCCCTAAAGGTTTAGCTTTATGGCCAAGAGCTTTTTGTTTATAAATTAGACAGATTGGGTCGAAAAGGATACATTGCTATAAGTCCTTAAGATTTTGTTGTTTTTTAAATTATCTGTTTCTTGTTTCATTACATTTAGTGTAAAATTGATCTTGATGGTTTCGTAAATAGTCCCGGTCCGTCACCCTGAACTTGTTTCAGGGTCTTGTGAGTTCTTGATTTTTTTAGATGCTGAACCAAGTTCAGCATGACGTTTCTTTTGCTTTTTGACTTTTTCCGAATATATCAATCTTATATTACGAAAAGAAAGAAGGTAGAGAGATGGTGAAAAATTTTATAAAATTCTTAGGATTCATCCTCTTTTTCTCCCTCGTTTTTCTCTTTTTCATGTCAGAAGGGCACACAGAAGAGATTCGATTAAAGCTTGATCAGTTAATCGAAGAGGCCCTTCAGAATAACCCTGAGATCTTAGTCTCGAAGAAGAGATGGGAAGTTTTTAAAGAAAAGATCCCTCAGGCCCGTGCTCTTCCAGACCCGATGTTTGGTTTCGGGATTATCAGTCTTCCAACAAACTTCAAGTTCAGGGAAGAGGATATGACAATGAAGGAGATATCCATTTCCCAGATGGTTCCTTTCTTCGGCAAGAGAAGGCTGATGGGGGAAATGGCCGAAAAAGAGGCAGAAGCGGTTTATAATGAGATCCAGGAGAAAACCAATCGCATCATCAGGGAGGTAAAAGCCGCTTATTACGACCTTTCCCATGTCTATCGAACCATTGACGTCACACAACGAAACAAAGAGATCCTTGAGAATTTTGTAAAGATTGCAGAGACCCAGTATGCCGTCGGAATGGGTATTCAGCAGGACGTGCTAAAAGCCCACGTGGAGGTATCCAAAATGGTGGATGAGTTGATCATGCTGGGCCAGAGAAAAAGAGCGTTGGGTGCAAAACTGAATGCCCTTCTCAACCGCCCCACAGAAGCCCCGGTAGGTGAGCCCGGGGAAGTCGTTCCGCAAAAATTTCCTTTCACCGTTGAAGAGCTCCAGAGGATGGCCGTGGAGATCAACCCCACGCTGAAAGGAATGAAAAAGATGATCGAAGCAAAAGAGAAGGCTTACGACCTGGCCAAAAGGGAATATTATCCGGACTTTACTTTCAAGTTCGCCTACGGTCAGAGGGACAACAGCGAAGGCCCGGAGGTGATGAAACGGAAGGATATGCTGACCGGCATGGTGGAGATGAACATCCCCATTTTTTACAAGTCGAAGCAGGAACGGAAATTGGCAGAGACGAAAGCCGATATCCAGTTGGTTGAGGCCCAGTACCGGGCGATGAAGAATGAGATTGTCTTCATGATTACGGATATGCGTTCGATGATTCAGCGGGTGGAAAGACAGCTGGAGCTTTATCGAACCGGGATCATCCCGCAGGCGAGCCTTCAGATCAATTCGGCGTTGAGCAGTTACCGAGTGGGAAAGGCTGATTTTATGACCCTGCTCGATAGCCGAATGACGCTCTACCGGTATGAATTAGAGTATCATCAAGCCCTCACCGAATATGAAAAGAATGTGGCAAGTTTAGAGTCTGTTGTTGGAAGGCAACTCTTTTACAAGGGGGAGCAAAAATGAAAAAATCATTCTGGATGGTTCTTTTAATATCGGCGCTCGGGTTGACCGCCGGTTGTGGAAAAGAGACGGCCACCCATAAAGAACATAAGCCGGAGGTAAAAACGGAATCGAAAAAAGCGGATGATCTCGATATCAAAGGACTGACCATAGAGTCGATTCAGAAAGAAGGAAAGATGCAGGAGATGACTCCAGGGTCTGTCCAGATCTCTCCTGAACGGCAACAACTGATCGGGGTGAAGATCGGCAAGGTTGAGATGAAGCCGCTTGAGAGGATCATCCGGACCGTGGGAAGGGTGGATTATGATGAGAGAAAAGTGGTCACAGTTTCACCCAAGATCGGTGGCTGGATCGAAGACCTCTACGTCGATTTCACGGGAAAATATGTGAGACAGGGAGAACCCCTTCTCACGATCTACAGCCCTGAACTGGTCTCCACTCAGGAGGAGTATCTCCTTGCACTACGGGCGAAGAAAGATCTGGCGAAGAGTCCATTTTCAGAGGTGGCAGCAAGCGGAAACTCTCTTGCAGAATCTGCAAGGCGCCGTCTCAAGTTATGGGATATCAGCGACGATCAGATTAAAACCCTTGAGGAGAGCGGTCAGGCCAAGAAGACACTCACCCTCTCTTCTCCCTTTAGCGGATTTGTCCTTGAGAAGATGGCCTATAAAGGAATGAGCTTGATGCCAGGGATGGCCCTTTTCAGGCTGGCCGACCTCTCAGCCGTATGGCTCTATGCGGATATTTATGAATATGAACTTCCTTTTATCCGTCTCGGGCAACAGGCAACGATTCAATTATCTTATCTCCCTGGCGAGGCTTTCTCAGGGAAAGCGATCTATATCTATCCCTCCCTCGATCCGAACACTCGAACTGCAAAGGTCAGGTTTGAGTTTCCAAATTCCGAGGGAAAGCTGAAGCCTGAGATGTATGGAAATGTGGAGATTAAAATTCATCTGGGTCAAAGGCTGGTGGTACCTGAAAGCGCCATCATTGATACAGGACTTCGACAGATGGCCATTGTGGATAAGGGCAATGGTTATTTTGAGTCGAGGGAGGTGAAGGTTGGAGCGAAGGTGGAGAACTATTATGAGGTTATTAGTGGACTCAAGGCAGGGGAAAGGGTTGTCACGAGCGCCAACTTCCTGATTGACTCCGAATCAAAGTTCAAGGAGGCCGTGGGAGCGCCGGGACATGCTCATTAGTTTGAAAGGAAAAGGTTAGGGCAAGGGCAAGGATGCCCGTTTCGTTAAAAGGTTATGTTACTCGGCTTGAGATTTTGTAGCCGTAACCCTTTTACGCTAAACGATACTGGCTTCGTTACCTTAACCATTACTTTATCCAAACAAGGACCGATTCACCTTTTTGTTATTGATAACGGTGATGCAGGCTATGAGAGGCGTTAAAATAAAGGGAAGATAAAATGATTGAAAAAATTATAGAGATCTGTGCGAAGAATCGGTTCATGGTTTTCACCGTCGTTCTCCTGGTCATGTTAGGAGGGGTTTATTCCATCAAGCATATCCCCCTCGATGCCGTGCCTGATATCTCCGATGTCCAGGTGATTGTCTATACTCCGTGGGAGGGAAGAAGTCCGGATCTTGTGGAAGACCAGGTGACCTATCCCATTGTGTCCGCTCTTATCTCGGCGCCCCGGGTGAGAACGGTAAGAGGGATCTCGGATTTTGGATTCTCCTATGTCTATGTGATCTTCGAGGATGGCACCGATATCTACTGGGCCAGGTCGAGAGTCCTCGAATATATGCAGCAGATCACCGGAAAACTTCCGGAA
Source organism: Deltaproteobacteria bacterium (assembly GCA_016875155.1). Next base: position 4,002 of record VGSD01000302.1, read on the forward strand.
GGCGCCAATCCAACACTTGGACCTGATGCGACCGGTGTGGGTTGGGTCTATACCTATGCCCTGGTGGATGAGAGCGGAAAGCATGACCTTGCTTCCCTTCGCACTCTCCAGGACTGGTATCTGCGTTATTCCTTGGCCAGCGTAGAAGGCGTATCCGAAGTGGCCAGCGTGGGTGGTTTTGTCAAACAGTACCAGATCAATGTCGACCCGAACCGGATGGCTGCCTATGGCATCTCTCTCAGAGAGGTGATGGAGCGGGTCAGGATGTCAAATGCGGATGTGGAGGGACGACTCCTCGAATTCGGCGGCAGAGAGTATATG
>VGSD01000303.1 GCA_016875155.1 Deltaproteobacteria bacterium
AAGGAAGATGACGGGTGAAAGGGACTCTTCTGCAGCATTAAAGGCGGTTATAATCAGGCGAAAACACTCCTCTACAGAATTGGGATAGAAGGCAATGGGATAGTAATCGCCCGCGCTTCCTCCTTTAATCTGGAACAAATCGGATTGGGCAGGCTGGGTAGGCATGCCCGTGGAAGGTCCCACTCTCATGGAATTGACAATGACACACGGAGCCTCCACCGCATGTCCCCATCCGAGGGCTTCCTGCATCAGAGTAAACCCCGGACCAGAAGTGGCGGTGAAGGATTTAACGCCTGCCAGCGATGCAGAGATCGTTGCAATGGCTGCGGCAATCTCGTCTTCAGCCTGAAGAAAATGAAACCCAGGGTTTTCCTCAGCATAGAGGGAAGCCTGTTGTAAGATCTCCGAAGAAGGGGTAATCGGATAGCCAGCAAAATATCTGGCGCCGGCTCTGATCGCTCCTTGAAAGATCGCATCATTTCCTGAAACAAGCTGTTTCATTTTTTTTCTTTATTCTCCGAACTCCCAACTCCCCCGATTTTATCGGGGCAGGCGAACTTAATTCTTCTCATCCATCCATTACTTCAATGGCAATGTCAGGGCAGTATCGTTCGCATTGGTAACACCGGATACATCCTGGTTTTTCAATGATCTCATCCATCTCAAGGGAGAGAACCCCCTCTGGACAGACCTCTACACAGATGTTGCATCGCTTGCAGTAGATTTCGTTCCAGATCACATTTAAACGTGGTTTCATCTTTCTCTCACAAGCCTTCTTCCCGCTTCAAACGTCTGCCGAAGCGCTTCCGGATGTTTCAAGATGTCTCCCTTTGCTTCGATTCTCCGAAAGAGCAGTTCACCCGCATATTCCGCATTGAAGGTGTCGAAGAAATATTTCACAGAGAGGATCGCGCCCTCAAAAACCTTCTCCCCTTTTGTGGCTCCCACAGAGATGAAAAAGCCCTTTCTCTTCTTTCCCTCTTTTCCGAGAGAGGGATCTTTTAAGAGATATTTCCTAGCCCAGAGAGCCTGGGAACGGTCAATGAGAGCCTTTGCCCAGGCGGTGACGCCATAAAAGAAGATGGGTGAGGCGAGGATGATGATATCCGATTCTAAAAGTTTCGGATAGATTTTTTGCATGCCGTCCAGGATGACGCATTGACCGGTTTGATCACACCCGTGGCATTCCGTACAGGGAGTGATGGTATCATCGGCCAGGTAGATGCGATCCACGTCTGCCCCTTCCTTTTGTGCACCCTTAAGCGTTTCTTCAAGAAGGATCTCCGTGTTTCCTCCCCTTCTCGGGCTTCCGAAGATTCCTAGGACCTTCATTAACAACTCCTTTATTCAATCGATAGAATTTCTCCCTCTCCCTTGATGGGAGAGGGCAAGGGTGAGGGTGCCCTATGTTTTTTCCCCCGCCCCTTCATCCCCTCCCACCCAGGGAGGGGAAAAATATGGAGAGTGGGTTGGCCAAGGAATGGAATTAAGGTCCCTTAATCCATCCAGCACAGGTTCCCCAATCCCTTTGTGCTGGATCAATACCTTGAAGATTTCTCCCATTCCCCTCTCCGGTTCGATCAGATGCAGGAGTGAGAGCCTCCATTTCAACCCATCCAGTTCCGAAACCTCCTGATTCAGAGACTCCATCTCCTGAAGTACACCCAGGGCGATCAGAAAACGGTATTGGGTCACTAAGCCGGCAAATCGGAGTCCCACCTCTTCTCCTGCTTTGATTAAAGCCGTGAAGTTGACATGGGAGGTCATATCCTGTTCTCCCAGATGTTCAAAAGGATTTTCCGAGGTTTGATGGCGATAGTAACAGAGAAAGGTTCCACGACGACGATGGGGAGCGTAAAGTTCATCCGCAAGATACCCATAATCGATGGTCAGGACAAAACCCTTTTTTAAAAACCTTCCCACCTGTTTCATCCAATCGAGGGCTTTGAGATTGACTTCTGCCCTCTGCCCCTCTTCGAGTCTGACGGACATCGAATCGAAATAGAGAGAAATCCTCGGGTCTGAAAGAGCGCCAACCTCTTCAACAATTTTACCCTTGTTTTGTGTCACATAGATCTCTTTTAATTTGCCGTCCTCAAAGATGACCTGATGAACAGGGAAGGCATCCACCAGCTCATTGGAGAGGATGCAACCGGTTATTTGATCTTTTCCTTTTTCAAAGGTTTCCGGATCCATCCAGCCGATTTTGCCTTCTCCTTCAAAAGGGCGAAGCCTTTCTCTCTGCTCCCTGAGAAGGTGAGCACTCATTTCGACAAGGGTGTAATGAAGCCCCTTATAGAAACGGGGAGACCTCTTTTTCGTCCAATCCAGAATATCCTGACAGAGAAACCCTCTACCCCCTCCTATCTCGACGACCTCAAAATGATCCTCCCCTAAAATTTCAGCCATCTGAAGAAATTGTTTGGCAATCATCCCCCCAAAAAGAGGGTGGACACAGGGAGCCGTATAATAGTCCCCGTCCTTTCCAATCTTTGTTCCCTCTGATTGGTAGTAGCCATACTCCGGATGGTAGAGACACCATTCCATAAATTGGGAAAAGGGAATGGGCCCTTTTTCTTCGATTTGGGAGAGAATGAATTGTTTCAACCCCTCGCGGCGGGTTGTTTGATTGGCTTCCATCGGATTTACTTTAACACTCTATTATCCTATCCGCCTAGTCTTAGGGTATATTTGTTTACCATATGATGGGGAAAGTAGGATTCCTTTGCCTTTCTCAAACCCTCCTCACCCAGGTCCTGCTCCCGGTTGACATAGGTGTAGCCTGACCAGTGATTTTCAAGGAAGGCCTGATTGATCATAGGATAGAGTCCATCGAAAGCTGGATTGGCTTTTTCAATATGGATGACGACGGTGTTTTGATTGAGAGGTTCGCCCAGAGTAAAGGCTTCCACCTTGTCGTTGATGAGGATAACCCCTCCCTTTACCCCGTTAGAAAAAAATTTCCGCTGGTCTGTAACGGGGTCGTATTTCGAAACTATTTCGGGGGGGGGTAATGCCTCGATGGATTTTCTAACGGGGTGAACTCCCAATGCTTCAAAGTGTGAAAAAGCCTCTTTGATGGCAATCGATTCATTGTGCAGTCCCGGTATGACCTCACACTGGCGGAGGTCGCACCATTCTGTTTGGAGCCGGAGGCAATCTGAAATCAGCTCAGGAGTGAGTGGAAGATACTGATAAGCGTATTTCTCTTTAAACTGTTTGATATGGTTTCTCTTTCGATGATATTTTCTCCCCTGCAGAAGGATTAGATCCTTTGAAAGGTAGATATAGTCGGATTGATCACGGTCTAACTCTACCATAAAACCTTCTGCTTTCCAATCGAAACGAGAAGTGACCTCTTCAGGAACCCGGGCAATTTTTACAGGAACTCCGCTCTCCTTCATGGATTGAAGTAATGCCTGGCAGCATTCTACCGCATCTCCTTCTCCGATAGGAGGAAAGAAAAAGGGATGGTCCCTGTTTTCTGCGAAAAGGCAAAGAAAGTTTTTCAGGTGGGAGATTTTTATTTGATAGGCATGCCGCCATATGAAGAGATTGGTAAAGGTGAATTCAGAGATGAGGGGAAGGCATTGGCTGAAGGCTAAATCGAGAATAGGTTTGTCTTCGATGGAGAGGTCTTTAAACAGAGGAAATTCCGGCATGCTTTTCCATGAAGACTCCCTGCCTGCGGCAGGCAGGCATTCTGAGTGGACTCCTTCCATAGTTTAAATAAATTACGGTTTGGTTGACGGCAACGGTAACGATACCCGTATCGTTAATAAAAGGTTACGTTTGTCGTCTTTTAATTCTTTAAACGTAACCGTAAACCATGACCGAAACGCCTGCCTGCCGGTAGGCAGGGGCTTCGTAACCATAACCTTCACGCAACCACTCTTCTTTTTTACCGAATTAAGTGGCTGACCATGGTGCAAATTTCCACAGAGTTAAAAGGCCTGTAGATGAAACCATAAACACCCAGATCGATCGCCTCCTTGAGAAAGGAATCCCCTCTCTCAGAAACGATAAGAAGGATTCGTAAAGGCTTTGTTTTTTTTAATTCGATCAGTAGGTTTTTGTCGCGGACACCGGGAGAGTTAATATTGAGGATGAAGACATTAAACCCCTCCCCATTCAGGAGAGGTTTCACCTGAAAACCACTGTCCACGATAATAACTTCGTGTCCTTCTCTTTCGAGACATTCCCTTAAGTAACCCCGGCTGGCTAAATCATGGTCGACAATACAAATTCTTCCCTTCACCGTTCCTCCCCCTTCAGAGAGATTTTAAATAGACCAATCC
>VGSD01000304.1 GCA_016875155.1 Deltaproteobacteria bacterium
CAATTTGTCCCTGGGAAGGTCGAAGACATAGTGAAGAGCAATGGTCAATTCCACTGTGCCCAGGTTGGAGGAAAGATGTCCCCCGTTTTTTGAGACGATGAAAAGAATCTCCTGGCGAACCTCTTTAGAGAGCCTCCCAAGTTCCTCGGCGTCGAGTTTTTTAAGATCGTGGGGATGTTTGATCTGGTCCAATAATTTCGTCATCAATCAGGATTCCCTCAGGACGATAAATCGGGCAATCTCTTTAAGTGGTTCGACTTCCGATCCAAAAGGCTGTAAAGCATCGATGGCGGATTTCATCAATTCTCCCGCCCTCTTTCTTGACTCTTCGATCCCTAACAAAGATGGGTAGGTTGCCTTTTTCTTAAAGAGATCGCTCCCCGTGCTCTTTCCTAATAATTCAGCCTTCCCCTCAACATTCAAAATATCGTCAACGATCTGAAAGGCAAGGCCGATTTTCTCTCCATACCCTGTAAAAACCTTTAGGGTCTCATCACTCCCTCCGCCTAATTTGACCCCTGTCCGGACCGAGGCCAATATCAGCGCGCCGGTCTTGTGTGTGTGGATGTACTCTACGGTCGGAAAATCAACATCCCTTCCCTCTGATTCGATATCAGCCACCTGCCCCCCGACCATCCCGGAAATACCTGAAGCCCGGGCGATCTCATTTACAACATCGAGGACAACCTTCGGATCATCCATAGACTGTTTCGTCATCAATCTGAAAGCTTCTGTAAGGAGGCCATCACCAGCTAAAATGGCCATTCCTTCTCCGAATACTTTATGGCAGGTGGGGTTTCCTCTCCGATAGTCATCATTGTCAATGGCCGGGAGATCATCGTGAATCAACGAGTAAGTATGGATCATCTCCAGTGCGCAGGCAAAGGGCATTATTCCATTTCCTTTTCCGCCAACGGCTTCAAAGGCGGAAATGGAGAGGATGGGCCGGATTCTCTTGCCTCCGCTAAAAAGGCTGTGCCGTATGGCCTTGCGGAGAGTCGAACAGACCCGACCACGGGAGGATGGATAATCTGTTGTGTCGTCTGCGGCCTCGGGGTTCGGAAAACACTCTTCCAGAAACGCATCTACAATCTTTTTTTTCTCGTTTAAATATTTTCGAATATCCATCTGCTCGGCCTCACGCCTAAAAGCAGCCATATCAATCTGTTTCTCCGAACTCCCTGCCTGCGGCAGGCAGGCGAACTCACGACTCCGAACTTATGATTTAAAGGCTCATTCATCCTCTTCAGGAAATTTCTCAGTATTTCCAGATGGATCGAAGGGTTGTCCCTTTAAACTTCCATCTTTCCCCTTCATTAAAATCTCAACCCGTTTCTCTGCTTCATCCAGTTTCTGGTTACAGAACCGGGAAAGGCGTATCCCCTCCTCAAAAAGTTTTAACGATTCCTCCAGGGAGATGTTTCCTTCTTCCAGTCGGGAAACAATTTTCTCCAATTTATTCAGGGCATCTTCAAACTTATCCTTTGGCATAAGATTTCTCCAGTTTAATATTTAATATTATCCCCTTTAGACGTTCATCGTCAAGGCTCTTCCGTCCTTTCAATGCCACAGAAGAGCGTTCCCCTATGGAGCTTCACCTCCACCTGATCACCTGCCTTCACCTGTGCCACATCTCTTAATATCTTTAAGGAAGGGAGTTTTCGGGTGATGCTATACCCTCTTTCCAGGATCGCGAGAGGGCTTAGGGAATCTAATTTACCCATAACCCCTCGTAGTTTTACCTTTTTTATTTCAATAAGATGTCGTATATTCTGGTTTAAACGGTTTCGCATCTCCAGAATAGAAGATTGAAAATCCCTGATCATGTGGCTTGGGCTTCGAAGGTCAAGTCTCTGAGCAAGGGATAAACTTTTCTCAATCTTCCTTCTTGAATCCCATAAAAGAGACCTTCGGGAACGGTTTATCAGGTCATCCACTTTTAGAAGATAATCCTCTATTCTCTTTTTAGGATCGGATAAACTCTTTCTGAGATAAGACAGGTCTGTCCTGATCTCTTCCAGATAGTTTGAAACTTCATTTTCAAGTTGGTTTTTCAGGTATTGAAGCTGTCTTTTCAACTCCCTTTTATCTCTTACGACCAGTTCTGCTGCAGCAGATGGAGTGGGTGCCCTTAAATCTGCGACAAAATCTGAGATCGTGTAATCTGTTTCATGGCCAACTGCTGAGATAATAGGTATCTTGGAATGGTAGATTGCCTTTGCCACTTCCTCTTCATTAAAAGCCCAGAGGTCCTCCAGTGATCCACCTCCTCTTCCCACGATGACTACATCTGCATTCTTGACCCTGCTGAAGTATTTAATTCCTTCTGCAATCTCTTTGGAAGCACCCTCCCCTTGAACTCGAACCGGATAGAGGAGGATGGTGACATTTTCAAATCGTCGCCGGATGATCTGAATCATATCCTGAATGACCGCTCCGGTAGGTGAGGTGACGATTCCAATGGTCCGGGGAAGGAACGGTATCGGTTTTTTATGGCTGATATCGAAGAAACCCTCCTTCTCGAGTTTCTCCTTTAACTGGAGAAAGGCTAATTGAAGAGCGCCAATTCCCCTCGGCTCCATCTCTTCAATGATAAGTTGATAATCACCCCTCTTCTCATAGAGACTCACCCTTCCCCTGCAGATGGCGTGGAGGCCATCCTCTGGAACGAAACGAAAGGCACGTGACTTCATCCTGAAGACGACAGCGCGAATCTGGCTGGAATCATCCTTGAGTGTAAAGTAGAGATGTCCGGAAGGAGGGATCCGGAGGTTGGAAATTTCTCCTTCGACCCAGACATCGGAGAATTTCGTTTCGAGGGTGTTTCTGATCTCCTGGGTCAGTTCAGAAACAGTGAGAATATACCGGAGAGGAAGTTCCATAACGATTCTAAATATAACAGAAGAAACGGGGAAGTGTAAAATTTAAAAAAATCTTCATGTTGACTTCTACCTATGGTTTTAATAGACTACTATCACTATTCGAATTGAAGGTGTTCCGACTTAACTGGCCTTGTTATATTGGGGGTGGGCATGGCAAAGTTCTCTTTTGCCAAGATAAGCAGGCCCGTTATCAGGGAGGTTTTTCCACGAAAGCGTCTCTTCTCCATCCTTGAACGCACCCGTGCAAGTCCCGTTGTCTGGCTTTCAGGCCCTGCGGGCTCCGGGAAAACTACCCTCATCGCAAGCTATCTTGACGCCCGGAAACTCCCCTGTCTCTGGTACCAGGTCGACGAACGCGACTCGGACATTGCCTCCTTCTTTTACTATCTGGGGCTTGCGGTAAAGAAGGCATCCCCCCGTTTCCGAAAACCCCTGCCCTTGCTCACACCCGAATATCTAATGGGCATTCCCGTATTCACGCTAAGATTTTTTGAAAACCTCTACGGACGGTTAAAACCTCCTTTCTTCATTGTCTTTGACAATTATCACCAAATAGATTTGGACTCTCCATTTCATGAAGTCATCCTCAACGGGATCTCTGCGGTCCCCGAAGGGGTGAACGTCATCCTGATCAGCCGGAGAGAGCCTCCGCCTGCCTTTGGCCGCCTGCACGCCCATAGCCAGATGAAATTTCTGGGATGGAATGAACTCCGTTTCACACTGGAGGAATCCAAAAACGTCGTCTGTTCGCGAATACCCGGATTACGACAGAAAGAGATCGTCGAACGTTTCCATCAAATTGCGAATGGATGGGTGGCAGGTCTTATTCTGATTTCCGATGCCATGAGGAGGGGGATCCGGTTTGAATCCTTTGAAAAGATGATGCCGGAGGAGATTGTCAACTATTTTGGAAGCGTAATTTTTTCCAAAACGAAAGAAGAGGTCCAGGCCTTCCTCATGAAGACCGCGTTTTTACCCAGGATGACCGTCAAGATGTCAGAGGAACTTACAGGTCTCACAATTGCGGGGGCCATTCTTTCCGGCTTGATAAGGAACAACTCTTTTATAGAACAACATCTCTCTGCAGAGCCTGTCTATCAATACCATCCGCTTTTCAGGAATTTTCTTCTTTCACAGGCTAAAGAGCGATTGAGTCCTGATACGATATCGGATCTAAACCATAGGGCTTCACTGCTCCTCGAGGAATCCAACCTCACGGAAGAGGCGGCCCAAATTTACATGGATCAGAAAAACTGGGAAGAACTGACTCGACTCATCATGAAGCATGGAGGCTGTCTCTGAAGGCATGAAACTGTCCCGGACGACCGGCATCCACATTGCGGATCAGCCCCTTCTGGCCCACGCCGTATCGAGTTCGATCAATGC
>VGSD01000305.1 GCA_016875155.1 Deltaproteobacteria bacterium
GCCCAGATACATTGAAGAGGAAAAGTGTACGGGTTGCGGTGCCTGTGTTGAGTACTGCCCGATCATGGTCCAGGATGAATACAATCAGAACTTATCTTTGAATAAAGCCATTCATGTCTATTTCTTTCAGGCCGTTCCGCTGATCACCTATATTGACTCTAAAAAGTGCTCTTTCCTCAATAACGAAAAATGTGCCATCTGTGCAGGGATTTGCAAGAATAACGCTATCAATCTTTACCAGAAGCCGGAGAAATTAGAAATTGAAGTTGGGGCGATTATTCTTGCTCCGGGCTTTGAAACTTTTGACCCGAAGCTGAGGAGTGACTATGGCTACGGGAAGATGCAGAATGTGGTAACGAGCCTTGACTTTGAACGCATCCTGTGTGCCACCGGGCCTTACGAGGGTGAGATCAGGCGCCCTTCTGACAAGAAGCATCCACATAAAATAGCGTGGATACAATGTGTCGGCTCGAGACAGGTTATCCAGGGAGGCAACAGATACTGTTCAGCCGTATGCTGTGCCTATACCCAGAAACAGGTGATCCTGACAAAAGACCACGATGCTCAGGCCGAGTGTACGATCTTCCATAACGATATTCGCTCTTTCGGGAAAGATTTCGAACGATTCTATCAGAGAGCGGAAAATCTTCCAGGGATTCGATTCATAAGAAGCTTTGTCTCAATCGGGAAAGAGATTCCCGAAACCAAGAATGTGACGATACGTTACTCTACCTATGAGGACGGAGTCAAAGAGGAGGAATTCGACCTCGTGGTATTATCCGTTGGATTGAACCCTCCGGATGATGTGAAGGAAGTATCTCAGAAGTTTGGCGTTGAGCTCACTTCTGAAGGATTCTGTAAAACCAATCCTGTCAATCCTATTGAGACCTCCCGGCCGGGCATTTTCGTGAGCGGGGCGTTTCAGGGTCCCATAGATATTCCCGAGTCGATCGTAGCCGCGAGCGGGGCGGATGCCCTTTGCAGTCAGTTGCTTGCTTTTCGCAGAGGGGAGATGGCAACTGAAAGGGAATATCCAGAGGAAAGGAATGCCGAGGGAGAGAAGCCCAGGGTAGGGGTTTTCGTCTGCCATTGCGGGGCAAATATCGGAAGGGTCGTCAATGTTCCTTCGGTAGCCGAATATGCTTCCGGCTTGAAGAATGTGGTCTATGCTCAGGACACCCTCTTTGCATGCGCGACTGACACTGCGAAAAAGATAGGGGAGACCATTCGGGAAAAAGGGCTGAATCGGGTGGTGGTTGCTGCCTGCACTCCGAGAACACATGAGCCTCTCTTCCGGGAGACGCTTCGTGAAGGGGGAATCAATCCATATTACTTTGAAATGGCGAATATCAGAGAGCACTGTTCGTGGGTCCACGCACGAGAGAAAGAAATTGCCACACAGAAGGCAAAGGATATTGTCCGGATGTCAGTAGCCCGGGCCATCCGTTTAAAACCTTTGAAGGAGTTTGATTTACCTGTCGATAAAAGAGCGCTGGTGGTTGGCGGAGGGGTGGCTGGAATGACCAGCGCCCTGAGCCTTGCCAATCAGGGATTCGAGGTTAACCTGCTGGAGAAGGATGCGGACCTGGGAGGAATGGCCCGAAGAATTCATTCCACCCTTGAAGGGCTGGATGTTCAGACCTATCTGCATGGTCTTATACGCAAGGTTTATGAACACCCCACTGTCCATGTATTTACAAATTCTACGATCACAGGCGTTTCCGGCTATGTGGGAAATTTTGCCACGAACGTGAAAGTTGGCTGGATGGAGAAGGAGATCCGACACGGAATAGCCATCATTGCAACCGGTGCCGAGGAATACAAGCCCACTGAATACCTCTATGGCAAGGATGACAGGGTGTTAACTCAGCTCGAACTGGGAGAGCGAATTGCTAACGGAGAAGAAAAGCTGAACAACCCCCTGAATGTAGTAATGATCCAATGCGTCGGTTGTAGAAATGAAGAGAGAAATTATTGCAGCCGGGTATGCTGTGGCCATTCCATCAAGAACGCATTGAAGCTGAAAGAGATGAATCCGAAGATGGATATCTACGTTCTCTATCGGGATATGAGAACGTATGGATTCGCAGAAGATTATTACCGGGAAGCGGCAGACAAGAATGTGAAGTTCATCCGCTATGAACCGGATGATAAGCCACAGGTGGAGATCGTTGAGGAGGGAGGGCAGCGTATTTTGAGAGTTACCGTGCCCGATCTTGTTCTCGGTAGTAAGCTCGAAATAGATGCGGACCTGTTGGTTTTAGCCGCTGCTGTTGTTCCTCTGGAAACGAATGCGGAAATATCCCGATTTTTTAAAGTCTCCTTGAACCCAGATGGCTTCTTCCAGGAAGCCCATGTGAAACTAAGACCTGTTGACTTTGCTGCTGAGGGCGTTTTCCTATGCGGCATGGCTCACTACCCCAAGCATCTATCAGAAACGATCAACCAGGCTTATGGGGCTGCTGGACGGGCTGTCACTATTCTTTCAAAGGATTCTGTCACAGCTTCCGGGGCTGTGAGCGAGGTCAATGAGAATGATTGTGTGTCCTGCGGAGTTTGTATTTCAGTTTGCAAGTGCAGTGCCATAGAGTTTCGTGACACACCGCAAGGGAAGAAGGCGTGGGTGAATTCTGTTCTCTGTGAAGGAGATGGTCTCTGTACTGCAAAGTGTCCCACAGGGGCTATCCAATTGAAGCACTTTACCGATGAGGATCTGGTCGCCCAAATCGACGCGGCATTGAGAGAAGATTAAGAAAGGTTGAGATTAAGGTTTAGGTTTAGAACTTCTCAACCTTAGCCTTAACCTTAACCTGCTTACTAAACGGGCGTCTTCACCCTAACCTTTACCGATGAACTCATTTTCTAATTAAGGAGCTTAGATAAAAAATGAGCATAGCAATCAAATTTACCCCAAAAATCCTCGGTTTTGTTTGTCATTGGTGAGGCTACGGCGCTGCTGACCTGGCTGGAGTTTCCAGACTACAATATACGACCGAGGTCAGAATGGTGCGTGTCATGTGCACCGGTAGAATTGACCCGGCATTTATCATCAGGGCTTTCTCAAATGGCACAGACGGTGTGTTTATCGGCGGTTGTTGGCCTGGCGAATGTCATTATCCTATGGAAGGAAATTACCATGCCTTGAGCATGGTGCTTCTGACCAAAAAATTACTAAAGCATATAGGGGTGAATCCCGAAAGGTTGAGACTGGAGTGGGTATCTGCAGCTCAGGGAATCCGTTTTGCCGAAGTGATCAATGATGTTGTTAAAAAAGTGAAGGAGCTGGGACCGGTTGGAAAAGGCGAAGGGATTGACGAAAATGGATTGAAATTCAAACTGGAAGCCATCAGGGATTTGCTCCCTTATATGAAACTGGTGGAAAGGGAGAGGCTGAAGGTGCCTGTGGATTCAGAAGCAGCCTATAAGGAATTCTTTGCAAGTGACGAGGTGGACCGATTATTCCATGAATTGATCATTGACCCATTGGTCATGAGCGAAATCATGTTGCTCCTGCGAGAGAAACCCCTTTCTGCCGGGGAGATCTCTGCAACGTTGGGTTTAAACTCGTCCGAAGCCTCAAGATATCTCAATCGTTCATCCAGGCAAGGATTCATTAGGTTCGATGAGAGCCAGAAGCGCTTTATTCCTGTGAGGAGCGAGAAAACGGGAGCAAGATGAAGGGGAAGAAGAGGGTGAGGAAAGCGGCAATGGGTGAAAATAAAATCGGTCAGATCATCAATAAACATCAGGGCGAAGCCAGCTCACTCATTCAAATATTGCTTGAGATTCAGAGGGAACATCACTGGCTTCCCAAGGAAGCTCTGGAGAAGGTCAGCGAAAAATTAAGCGTACCTTTAAGCCGGATCCAACATATCGTCACTTTTTATAAAGCCTTCAGCCTGGTTCCCCGAGGGCGTCATGAAATTCACGTTTGCATGGGGACCGCCTGTCATGTCCGTGGCGCCCCGCGGCTGCTCGACACGGTTCAAGATCTGGTTGGAATCAAACCGGGCGAGACGGACAAGGATTTAAAGTTCAGCCTTGAGACCGTCAACTGCCTCGGCTGCTGTGCTTTAGGGCCGGTGATGGAACTGGACGGGAAGTATCATGGCAAGATGGTACCAGCCGAGATAGAAGGCGTCTTAACAAAGTGTGATTAATGCTTCATGGCCGGGATGGCACTTGGGAACCATGAAAAGATCAGGGGCGTTTGGAAAAGGTTACGGTTACGAAGCCCGTTTCGTTTAAGGTCCAACGG
>VGSD01000306.1 GCA_016875155.1 Deltaproteobacteria bacterium
GCAGAACAGCCTTGCCATTAAGTCCCATCCTCTTAAAGATTTGATTGCTCATCACTGCCAGCCTGGGCAGATACCCCGAATCCTCCATCAGTCCGAAGATGATGAAAAAGCAACCCACAATCGGCAGGACAATGGCGATCGCATAGGTGAGGGCCATGGTGAGGATTCCATAAGGGCCAACCAGAAGTTCCTGAAGGATCGGAATAGGGATATATTGTTGGATGAGTTTGGTCAAGGGCGGAAGCAGCCATTTTCCAAAGAAGGTATCTTCCAGGAAATCCACGCTGATCTGGGCACCAAAAACTCCGACAAATTGATACGTAAGAAAGAGAACAAAAAGGAGGATTGGAATTCCCCAGAAAGGATGGATCATCAAGTTTCCGAGAGAAGCGGAGAACGTCCTGGGAGTTTTCTCTGAAGAGGTTCTCACCTGAGAGAGGATTTCGTCCACCCTTCTGAGGCGCGCCTGATTGATCAGGTATCCGATTGGGTCTCGAAAGCGGGCCTGAACCTCCTGCCGAATTTTATCAATCCGCAGAATTTCCTCTTCTGGCAGATTCTGGTGAAGCCATTCCCCGAGGCTTTCGTCCCCGGAGAGAAGCATTAAAGCAAGAGAACGTTTGGACATAGGGGCTTTAGGGATAAAGGGGAGGATGCGGGAGACACCATTCTCAATAGCCTCTGGATAAATGATGGTAGGGAGAGATGAAGAATGGAACTGCAGATTTTCCTTGATCTTATCAAGACCTTTCTGTCGGGTAGCGACTGCTTTAAGGGCAGGCATCCTCAGATACTCGGAGAGTTTTTTCAGGTTGATTTCAATCCCTCTGCTTTTCGCTTCATCCCACATATTGAGGACAATGAGAAAGGGAAGTTCCATCTCAAGGAGTTGAAGAGAGATAAGAAGTCCCCGCCTGATATTCTTTGTGTCGATGACCTGAATCAGATGAGTGAAAGGTTCTTTTAGGAGGATGTCACGGGTGACCTTCTCATCCTCCGAAGTGGGGATGAGAGAGTTAATTCCTGGAGTATCAACGACTTGAAATTTCTTCCCCTTAATGGACATTGTGCCAGTGGCCACCTCGACTGTTGTCCCGGGGTAATTTGAGACGATGACATATTTGCCCGTCAGGTAGTTGAAAATGACCGATTTCCCCACATTGGGGTTGCCGATCAGGATGACTCTCTCATCCTGAGAAGTTTTTGATTCGGGTTCTTTTTTGGAGCAATCCATCAACTCTTTCTCCCAGAAGGGGATTTTTTGCGGGCGCACTGATCGCAGTAGCCGTAAAGCTCCATGCGGTGGTGAAAAATTTTGAAACCATGGCGTTTGGCAATCCGCTCCTGAAGGGATTCCATAGCCTCCTCTTTAAATTCGATGATCTTGCTGCATCGGAGACAGATCAAGTGGTCATGATGAGTTCCTTCAGAGGTGGATTCGTATCGGGTCTCTCCGTCACCAAATTTTCGTTGGGTGGCGAGGCCCAGACGGGTGAGAAGCTTAAGGGTCCGATAGACTGTGGTATAACCGATCTTAGGATTGGCCCTGGCGACCTGAGTATAGATCTCTGTCAGATTCTTGTGGCCGGTGGAGTTAAGGAAGACGTCGAGAATTTCTGCCCTCTGCCGGGTGGACTTCAACCCTTCCTCGGAGATCAGGGTTTTAAATCGGTCATGCTCCATGGGTCCTCCTTTTTGAAAATGAATTTCAATTTCATTTTAAGGGATATCCCTCTCGTTGTCAAGACCCGCAGCCATTGACCCGATCATTGATCTCTGTTAAATATTTACCATGGAGCAAGCCTCTATGATGGATTCTACGGCACGTTATGAAAAGATCATCACCCATAATGATTTTGACGGGATTATAAGTGCGGCCCTTTGTGCACAGGCATTAGGGGTGGGAAAGATTCTCTTTGCTGGCCCAATAACGATCCTTCGCTCCCAGATCACCATCACCGAAAAGGACATCGTCTGCGACCTGCCTTATCCTCTTCAGTGCGGGCTCTGGTTTGACCACCATGAGGGAAACCTCCAGGAACTCGAATACCGGAAGATTGATCCCGCGTCAATCCCAGGACGGTTCGATCTGAAACTGAGTTGCAGCCGGGTTGTTTTTGAATATTTTTCGAATAGGATAGATCTTCCACCATATTTTGTGCAAGCTGTCGATGAGGCTGATATCATTGATGGGTTTACTTATTCCTCAATCGAAGAATGGCGGAGAGAAACCCCAGGAAAGATGATTGATCTGACCTTGAAAGTTCACTTTTCATCTGCGGAAGAGCAAGCCTCCCATATGAGAAACCTGGTTCGCGAACTCCGGGACCGACCCATCGAAAAGGTCTCCCGACTCGATTTTGTTCAGAAACGACTGAAGCAATACCAAGAGGAAGAAGGGAGGATGCTGAAAGTCATCCGCGATTCCTCCTATTTCATCGAACAGGATGAGAAAAGAGAGGTGGTTGTCATAGATCTTACCTATTATCAGCGAAGGCCACTTCTCATCAAAAACCTAGCTCTTCTGATCTATCCTGAAGCGAAAGGGGTGTTAGAGGTCTATAACTTGACAGAACGTGGGGTGAAGAGCAACCACCTCGGTTTCTCAATGTCCCTGTCCATTAACGGAAACAGGTCGGACAAAAGGAAGAATATCGGTGAGATCATGCGGACCCTCAATATAGGGGATGGCCATCCAGGGGCTGCGGCAGGAAATGTTAGATGTCGATCAAAACAGGAGATGCTGAAAAAGAAGAAAGAGATTTTAGATCAGATCTATAAGCTCTGGTCCAATCAATAAGAAATAAATACCTACCTTTCTATCTGGAGTTTTGGACTCGAAGAAAGATTATGAACAGGGCGAGGCTACTCATCTTGATGAATGCCACTGTAAAACATGATATTTTGAGACCGAGGATGGGCAGGAGAAGGACGCCCCCCAATAACCCGCCAAAGAACCCTCCGAATAGGTCCGCTCCGTAGAGAAGTCCTGCTGTATGGCCTACGTGTGTTCCTTCGGAACGGGCTTCCAAATAGATCTTCGTTGCCAGCGGAAACTGGAGTCCCACCAGAGCGCCGCAGAGGAAAGACATTAAAAGAAAGATTCCATAAAGCAGGATATAGATGGCGGTCTTTTCGAGATAATGGGAAGGGATGGTGAGCACAAAAGGGAGAAACAAGGCAAACAGGATAAACGCCAATTCGGTTGCCAAGAAGAAACGTTTCTCTTTTTTAATTCGATCGAGGTTTCGGGTGATCAGAAAACTGCTCAACGCAATGCCTACCATGAAAAGGGTGATGAGAAGGCCGATCTGATGGTAAAGGTAGCCATACAGGGTTTGAAAGGTGAAGATAATGGCAAGATCGAGCATCATATCTGCAAAACCGGATGCAAAGATGGCATAGGGAAGGGAGTAACCTGATAAAGAAGGTTTCCTGATGAACAGGAGGGAGAGGAAAATGGTCAGGAAAACGATTCCGCCTATCATTAACTCCAGGCTCAGTTTTTCGAACCATTTAAATAACTTTGAAAGATAAGGGGAGAAGAGGGCATTCCAGTAGGAGAGGTTGAAAAAGACGCCGAGAGGCCGAAAATCGGAGTTGATATGAACCTCTTTTCTTTCCATTGATTTTGAGTACCAACTGAACCACCTCTCATGAAGCCTATGTTCGATATAACCTCGGGTGAAGAGGTTCGTTTGAATCTTCCTCTCTTCAAGCCTTTTTATAATCTCCTGGGCTGTAACCTCACCAAGGATTTTAGAATCCGAAGCAAGATAGAGATTCGTCTCTCCCGGGATAATCCTCACGTGACCGAAAACACTCTTCAAGGTATCAAGAATACATCCATTCAAACCTCTTAGTTCCGGACTGATATAGGTTAATGATCCAGGAAGGGTTAAAGCCATCATCCCACCGGGGTTCATCTTTTCCCGGGCTATAGAGAAAAATTCGGATGAGAAGAGCCTATTGGTCTGTAATTCCTGGGGAGACGGAAGTCCGATGAAGATAAGATCGAATCGATCTGATGCCTTTTTGATGAAGAAACGTCCATCTGTATAATGAATTCTCACTCTTGGATCAGAGAGTTCGGCTTGAGTTATTGGAGTTGGAAATTTCTCGATCAATCTTAAAAGGAGAGGGTCGAGTTCAACATAATCCACTCGGCTGACTGGATATTTTAATATCTCATGGATCATCCCTCCGGCACCACCACTCAGGATCAGGATGGATTCGGGTTTTTCATGGA
>VGSD01000307.1 GCA_016875155.1 Deltaproteobacteria bacterium
CGTTGATCCGAATGCTATATTGACCGGCACGATCACCCTTGAGTGCTTCAAGGCGATTGCCGGGTGGCACCCTCAGATCATCAAGTTGACCGGCGATCTCGAGCTGTCTAAGCTTACGCCGTGCCACTTTAGCGATGTTCGCGAATCGTCTGACATGCTGACCTTTTGAGAGTGCTTCAGTGTATTCACACTTGAATGATTTAATCATTATATCGTATAATAACGCTACTCGTGATTAATGTCAAGCGTGATTATAGGCCCAACGACGGAGTTGAGCAGAGTCCACGTAACGCAGGCTCCGCCCCCCCAAGGGCGGAGGCGGAGTGAAGTGGGCTTCTGTTCGAACGATTTGTGTACGCCCGGCACGGGCGTGAACTTATGGGGTGTAAGTCCCCTGTATGAGAACCTATGGTGTTGATGGGAATCAATACTATCAAAAGTACGAGCCGAAGGCAAGTCGAAGATCCAGAGAATCGGGTGGCGTCTCCGCGAGGAGAGGTCTGGAGGAAGCCGGAGCGCAAACGTAAAGTGTATAATGTAGCTTTGACCCCAACTTCTGTTCTCCTCCCAGTGAGGGGAAGTCACCTAAAAGATAGGTATCTGGCCAATCCTCAATCAATTTCCGGCTCCGCTCTGGGTGTCCTTTGGCCTGGAGTTGGCCATTCTGCCAGTAGCCTATGTCGTGCATATAGGCCGCACAGAGCAGGACAAAAATCTCAGCCTGTGTAAGCAAGTCCCGCTCGATGAGTTTCTTCGTCAACTCCGTAAGGTATTGCTCAATACGTTCGGAATGCTCGTAACCATTCTTTCCGAGATCCTTGAGCCAATCTCCTGCCGCACCCTTTATCTGCCCAAACCGCTCGTAAAGGTCGATGTCAGTCTTTCGCCCTTTTGCTCTGGCTCCTCTCAATGCAGCGTGCAGGTCTAATAGGGGATTATTGGTCATGTAGATCATCTCCCAATAAACTTCGGCGGGACAATCACCATTTCGTCTTATATTATTACATAAGCGACACAAAGGGGGGCAGGTCTTGCAATCATACATTCCAAATTATTCTTATTGGATGATTATATTGCAAGACCCTTTCATCTTCTCACGATTCACACTCTTACCATACCTTCCACCAAGGCTTGAAAACAGCATTATGAAGGTTTTCGAGCACTTCTTTCTGCAACCCGGGGGCCAATTTTTGAATGTCCTCCGTTTCGCTCACATCTTCTACAAATTTTACGCCATCTTCTTTTTCAAAAATTCCAAAAAACAAAATGACACGTTTTTCAGGCCATAATGCATAAAGGAGATACTTAATCCCATCAGGTTTTAACCCAACCACCTTAGTCCATACCAAAGTAGCCCCCTCTAACCCCATGGGTTGGCCTTTAAAATTTAACTTCTCAGTCGATGCCTTTATGACTGTTTGCGAGTCAAAATACCACGTTGATTCAACTCTTTTAGAAGAAGAATACTTTTCGTCGCTAAAAAATTTCTTCCAGTTATGGTTACCAACAAGGGGATTTGGGATCCAGTTGGGAACACCAGAGTCAATCAGAATCTTATCATCTGGTATTCGATTGACCGTTCCATAACTTCCAGAATAATAACCCACGATCACAAAAAACATTGTGAGTAACAAAATCGCAAGCTTTTTCATATGCCAAATCCTCCTAAAAGGGGTAAATGGAATCGGTCTTACATTAATATATTCCCAATTATCCTTATTAGATTGTTATATTGCAAGACCAAATTATTCTTTCAGGGCGCCCATGGTTAGACCCTGAACGATTGTTTTTCGCACAAAGAATGCGAAGACGGAAACAGGGAGTGCGATCAGGGTGGCTGCGGCGCCAATACCGGCCCAGTCGATCTTTCCATAAGAGATGAAATTATAGACGGCGACCGGAACGGTTTTTGTCTTTGGACCCGAAAGGATGAGTGAGAAGAGGAACTGGTTCCAGGAAAAGATAAAGGAGATGATTATAGCTTCAGGGCCTAAATAGCATAGGAAGAAAAACCTCCATCTACAGGAACCACAACGCCTGTGACGAAACTGGAACCATCCGAAAGAAGCCAGATGAGAGTACCGATCAGATCATCCGGTTCTCCAAACCGGCCCATGGGCGTGTGGGCGATGATCTTATGGGCGCGGGGCAGGAGTTCCCCTGTTTTCTTATCGATATTCAAAAACTTCATCTGCTCGGTCATGAAAAAACCGGGCGCCAGGGCATTGACACGAATGCCAGTGCGAGAAAAATGAACCGCCAACCACCGGGTGAAGTTGCTGACCGCTGCCTTAGCTGCTGAATAGGCCGCTATTTTGGTGAGAGGCGTAAATGCGCTCATGGAAGAGATGTTGACGATGGATCCCTTGCCCTTCTCGACCATGCCCCTGGAAAAGACTTGCGTAACAAGAAAAATGCTCATGAAATTAAGTTCAAACACCTGGCGGAATCCTGACGGGTTGAGATCGAAAAAGGACTGAGTTTCCGGGCCTGGCAATTTCTCCGGGTCAAAGAATTCATCGGTTGTACTGCCCCGGGGACTGTTGCCGCCTGCCCCATTGATTAGAAAATCGGGCACACCCCAGAGGTTGCGAATCTCCTCGTAACAGCTTCGGACCTGATCAATATTCAGGACATCACATTGAAATGGTTTGGCTGTTCCTCCGGATTGATGGATGGCAGACGTACGGGCTTTGGCTTTTTCGAGGTCAATATCCAACACAGCAACTTTGACACCCATCATACCAAGGGCTTCAGCCATGACCCCACATAAGTCGCCACCGCCACCAGTGATGGCAACGACTTTGTCTGCCAGATCAAACTGCTTTAGGATGTCCCTTCTCATCGTCTCCCTATCTTCGCCAATGATGATAGCATTTCATCAAGAGTAGCCCCCCCTTGTTCTAAACGGTTAGCTTTGAGTTGGTAGGCAACCCCGTCATTTGGAATTGGAGATGATCTACATCCTTCCTTTTTCCTGCATCAGGCGGACCATCAATTCTTTATAGGTTTTCGGAGGAATGACCCTTTTCTCCCGTTCTCCCATCTTCATCGCTTCGGTCGGGCAGAAGTTAGCACAGACACCACAACCGATGCAAGACTCCACATCCACGACAGGATAATCCCCTTCCATCTTAATGGCTTTGATCTGGCAGTGATCCGCGCAGATCTCACATCCATTACAGCCTTCTTGACTTAATCTGGCAATGTAATTGGTGGTAGCCAACGCACGTTTTTGGTGTTTATTAATCCCTTCGAGAAAAGCGCAACAGCAACCACAACAATTACAAATAAAGGTCGTCTGGTCCTGGACATTATCTCCAACATGAACCAATCCAAAATCCTCTGCCCTTTTGAGGGCCGTCAACAATTCTTCAACAGAAGCTTTCCTGGCAAACCCCTGCTCTATCAGAAAATCAGAAGCAACTCCAAGGCTCATGCATATATCATCGATCGGTGCAGAACAATTTTTCCCAAGATGCCATGTTTCATGCCGGCAATAACATTTTGTCAAACCTCCCCTGCCTGCCATTTTGATATGTTCTGCAGCCTCATCAAATCGGAGGACTTCACTTCTCACTTGTGGAAGAACGCCGCGATAAATAAATGCTTTCCCCCTATTTGTTTTTGATAACCAAAGCTCCTGAACCATTTCCGGAGTATTTCGGTAGGAGTACATTAATTCGGCCAATCGTTTCATGGGAAGGGATTCATTCGTTCGCATAAAAGTAAATTCAAAAAATCCAACCAAACCTGGAGAGAGAAAATATCGAACCTGGTTGTCCTTCACTGAATTAACGACCAAGCCTTTCTTCATCATCCCTTCTAAAATACCTTCAAGATCCCCTTTTACGATTCCTGTCGCCTTCTCAAGCTCCTCGATGGTCACAATCCCAAAAGGGAATTTTGTTCCCACCTCTGCCTCTTTATCGTTAAAAAGGATTGATAAAATTTCATAAACGTAAGGATGCTCTGGTAGTCCCCATGGATTATGATGAAGCCTTTCCCGCAACTGTTTCAAAATTTCTTCCTTTCCTGCGAGATGACCCATGACATCCTCCTTTTGATAATTTTCAAAACTGGCATTTCTGATGGAGCCTAACTGGCAGCGCTACCAAGCCAGGTCACATATTTTTTCAAATCGGTTTTGGCTAATCTTTCATAAAGTCTCTTATCTGCAGTGATCATCCTTGTCTCATGGATTCTTGACAGGGCCACATACATGACATCATAAACAGTAATTCCATA
>VGSD01000308.1 GCA_016875155.1 Deltaproteobacteria bacterium
GCAGGATCGTTGAAGGCCAGATGGCGATCATCTCCGCAGGGGTGAGGCCGAATATCGAACTGGCCAAAAAGACGGGGCTGGAAATGAAGAATGGAATTCTGGTCAATGACCGGTTGGAAACAAAAACAAAGGACATCTTTGCAGCCGGGGATGTGGCAGAACATCGGGGTCGTGTTTATGGGTTATGGCCGGCCGCCCAGAAGCAGGGTGAGACTGCAGGAGTCAATATGGCGGGAGGCAATGAGTCCTATGAAGGCACGGTTGTTTCCAATACTCTTAAAGTGGTCGGGATCGATCTCACCTCCACCGGAGAGATCGATGCGGAGGGGAGGTTCGAGTGCGTGGTGAGAAGCGACCGCGAGAAATGCAGTTACTGTAAGGTTACATTCAAGGAGGATAAAATCGTCGGTTGTATCCTGCTCGGAGAGACGGGGGGAAGGGCAGAACTACTCAATGCCATCGAAAAGGAGGCGGACATCAAGGATCTGAAGAGTTCGATCTTGAAAGAGGGGTTCGATTTCAATCAATTAAAATAAAAAATCCACCGAGCCTTTGGCTTGGTGGATTTAATTGGGTTAAGGTTTTTAAGGAGGAGGAAAGAGATTTTTATCTCTTGTTGAAAACAAGTATACACAACTCACATTAGAGGAAGATTAAAAAAAGATTAAAAGTTTTTAATCTTTTTACGGGAATACGGCTCATTGCAGGCGATTTCAAACAGGACGGTAAAAATCTTTGTGTTTTCAACGGGTTTAATGATAACGGCTTCAAGAAAGAGGGGATCCATGCCAGGAAAATGTCACTTCTTTCGTCTATTGGCCCTGTGGTTTGGGTTAATCCCTTTACTCACTTCCTGTGTCGCTGAGTTTGTTAACCCGATTCCCCCGCCCAAGTCATCGGAGCCGGATCCGGCGTTATTGGGTGAATGGGAGATGGCCGAGAAGGATGAAAAGATGAGGCTCTATATTTATCCACGAAGATCGGGGTGGATAGATATCATTAGTGTCGAGATAGATTCAAAGAATAAAATCAAGCTTGATATCTATGAGGGGTATAACACTCAGATTCAACAGGAAAAATTTCTTTGCCTCAAAGAAAGGGAGATGGTTGTCAAAAAGGGAGAGGGTGAGGAATCGGGCTATTACATCGTCCCCTACAAAATTTCAGACGACGGACGCTTCTCGTTTAGGATATTTGATGTTGACAGAATTAACGATATGATTCGCAAAGGTGAACTCAAAGGCAACATCACCCGATGGAAAACCATAGTGACCTCCGGAGCGGATGAGCTGGTGTCATTGATTTTAAAGAAAGGGGTCGATAGTTTTGTCGACACCACTCAGGATATTTCGAAATCCACTTTCTCAAGGCCCAAAAAGTAAAAGAATCTAATGGTTGATCTTCAGACGTCCGAGACATAAAATTGCCAGTGTAATGCGTTCATAAATCCCTTTCCTTTGATTGTCATTTCGGGCTTGACTGAGCCTGCCCCGTACTTGATACGGGGGAATCCAGTGTTTCTAAGCTGGATTCCTGCTTTCGCAGGAATGACACCTTTAAAAGAGATCCCTTCCTTTATGAAGAAGTCGAATCGCGTCCTCAATCAACTTTAAAATGCTTACAGGGATTATTGAGAAAATCCTCAACAGATCCACCTATCATCATCAAACTCCTGAACTTGCCAGGAGCGACCAATTGTAGTCGTAGCCACTAATCCCTATGCATGGGAATTCTTTCCAGCAATTCTGGTTTTTCATTTTAGATCCGCAGTACAACTTTGCAAATGGAAATCAATGCTCTTCCGTATGGTCTTCAGGCTTTCAGAGGGTCAGGAGGGATTACCTTAACATTGCAAAAAATTGAACCAAACGGACATGGGTGAACCATTCGGAAAGGCTTCGAGGCGAACCTTCAGGCCAATGAGCACCAACGTTTCTAAGCCATACTGAAGTTCACCTTAGGTGAAATCCGGCCATTCCATTAAGACATCCGATTAACCGCCATTCGAAGCCTTGGAGAGCGGTTTACCCATGGCCGTTTATGCAACTGCAAGGATTACTTGAGTTTACCGCTTGTTCTACTACTTAACACATCTGCTTACTAACCGATTTTGCTGATTTTAAGTATGCTTGACAAGATTATGGGCTTATGAGATAAATACCCCCCAAGTACGTTTGAACAGGAGAGAGTTTAAGGACAATGAATCTTCTGGATGTGATCCTAATCGTAGTCATTGCATTCAGTTCAGTTTATGGGCTTTTCAAGGGACTGGTCAAAGAGGTTATTTCCCTTCTGGCCGTGATCATCGGACTTATCGGGGCGAGCCGGTTTTACGAAGGAGCGTCTCCTCTGCTTAAAGCCTTGGGACTCGGCGAACAGGTGGCAAGGGTTCTCTCCTTCTTCATTCTATTCATAGTTATTTCCATTGCGCTGATCCTTATCGGGAAATTACTCCATAAACTCATTCACGCCATCTTTCTTGGGTGGCTCAACCGGTTGGGTGGAATCGGCTTTGGATTCATTCGGGGAATTATCGTATCGGGCATTATTATTATGATTCTTACAATCATTTTATCTGAAAAAGCGCCCATCCTTAGCGAGTCAAAACTTACGCCTCATATCATGAGCATCTCAAAGGTCCTGGTATCCTTGGTCCCTGATGATTTACAGAAACGGTTCATGGAAAATGAAAAGAAACTCCGGGAATTCTGGGAAAGGAAGTCCAAACCTTAAACGGTGGGAATTTGTGAAAAAGGCCTTGGGAATAAACCAAAGAGGTAAATAAGATTTTCCAGGCGATTCATAGAACAGGCCAAAATACTTTCTTCTGGTAATCGTCACTTTTTCTATCTTAGACGAAAGCAAAACTTGTAGGTGCTAGTTTGGGGGAATTTGATATTTTATTTCGTTTTGGTTAGTTCCTTAAGTGTCCCCTCATAGGCGCTGTAGGTTTTTGAGTCGAAGAGGACGAATCTTACCAGTTTGATTTCTGGGTGATCCTTCAGATAGTCCTTCACTGCCTTTAAAGCGACACGGGATGCTTCCTCCACAGGATATCCATACACACCGGTACTGATCGAAGGGAAAGCGATCGAAGAGATTTTATGTTGGGTGCATAGTTCCAGGCACGTTCGATAGGCGCTCGAAAGGAGTTGCGCATCTTTGGACGATCCGGAATAGATGGGACCGACTGCATGGATCACATACTTTGCCTTTAAATTCCCTCCTCCTGTGATCACAGCCGACCCCGTGGGGCAACCTTTATACTTCGCCCTCAGTTCATCCATAATAAATGGTCCACCTGTCCTGTGGATGGCACCATCCACTCCGCCCCCTCCTGCGAGGTGCGAATTGGCGGCATTCCCAATGGCCTCGGTATCCTGCTGGGTGATGTCGCCCTGGACCACTTCGAGGATGGATTGATGCACGGTTGCCTTCATCATTATTTTCTCCTTCTTTAAAATCTTGATCTATTCACAACAATTTTGCGGTTTGAAATAAACTTTTTAAAGTCCCTCCCAGCCTCCCTTTGCCAAAGGGAGGAGAAAATATTTCCCCCTTTTGACTCGCCGCGCATGCGCTGGCGCAGCGGGCAAAGGGAGATGAAGGGGGATTAGATAACCTTTTTAAAAGGGTTTAATTATTACAATTTATCCATATCAAAAAAGGGTTGACTTCGTCAATACAGCGGAGTTAAGGTCAAAAACGATGAAACCGATTCACTACGGTTGGGTCATTGTTGGAGTGGGCGTTCTCGTGAAGATGGCAGGCCTGGGGTTTGGCCGTTTTGCCTATCCCATGCTGCTTCCCAGCATGAGGGAGTCCCTTCGATTCAACTACTTCGAGATGGGGCTTCTGAGCGGAGGCATCCTGATGGGATACCTCCTTTTTTCTTTGATTGGTGGAATTCTGGCGACACGGTTCGGCTCTAAAAGAATTGTTATCGCCTCATTGTTATGCGGGACAATCTCCATGTTCTTTATCGGCAGGCTGTCAGAATTTATTCCTCTTCTCTTCTTTACTTTTGCCATGGGAGGCGCTGCAGGAGGGGCCCATATCTCCATGACCACTCTGCCCATGACCTGGTTTGGAAAAGAGAGATTGGGCGGCGCATTAGGGATTGTGACAGGGGGAACAGGAGTTGGCATTATCATCACAGGCCTTCTGCTTCCCTATCTCCTCTCCACTCTGGGCGGGGAGGCATGGAGGGAGTGTTGGTCTCTTCTGGCCTTGATT
>VGSD01000309.1 GCA_016875155.1 Deltaproteobacteria bacterium
CAAGGAGCGTCTATGCAGAAAGGGTGGCAGGAGGATACTTCACGGATATCATAATTAACCGGGAGGCGATTGCCCGGTATGGCCTGACCGTGGGCGAAGTGCAGGAAGTGATTCAGTCCGCCCTGGGGGGAATGAACATCACCCGGACAGTCGAAGGAAGGGAGAGGTATCCTGTCAATATCCGGTATCCGAGGGAACTCCGGGATGATATCGAGAGGATCAAGAGGATACTTGTTCCGGTCAGAGGAGGAAGCGCTTCAGGGATGCAAACGATGGCCGGCTCTTCACCATCCCTATTTCATGTCCCGCTTGGCCAATTGGCAGAGATCAGCCACACCACAGGCCCTGCCATGATTCGGGATGAGGATGCCATGCTGACCGGCTATGTCTATGTGGATGTGACCGGGAGAGACATCGGCGGGTATGTGGAGGAAGCCAAGAGAGTGATTCAGGAGAAGTTGAAGCTCCCCACGGGATACTCCCTTTCATGGAGTGGGCAGTATGAGTTTCAGGTGAGAGCGAAGGAGCGGTTAAAGATTCTGATGCCCATCGTCTTCTTTGTCATCTTCATTCTCCTCTATATGACCTTTCATTCGATCTCAGAATCGATCATCCTGATGGTTGCGGTTCTCTATGCCATGACCGGAGGCGTCATCCTCCAGTACCTCCTCGGATATAATTTCAGCGTGGCGGTCTGGGTGGGCTACATTGCCCTCTATGGGATCGCGGTGGAGACCGGCGTGGTGATGATCATCTATCTTCACGAGGCTTTAAATAAACGGCTGATGAGGGGTGAAGTAATCCAAAAGGATATTCACGAGGCCACGGTGGAAGGCTCGGTGCTTAGGCTCCGTCCAAAATTGATGACCGTTGGAACAACGCTGATCGGCCTGGTTCCCATCATGTGGTCTTCGGGCGTAGGTGCGGATGTGATGAAACCGATTGCTGCGCCCATTATCGGAGGCCTTCTGACCTCGACGATCCATGTCCTGATCATCACTCCGGTCATCTTTGCACTGGTCAAAGAGAGGGCTTTGAAGAAAGGGAAGTTAAAGGCATCGGAAATGAAAATATAGTATTTTGGAAAATGAGCTTGAAGTATAGGTTTTAATGAATATATTTATATGTATAGGAGGGAATGATGAAAAAATTTGTCCTGTTTTTTTTAGTTTCTTTTTTAGGCTGGATCGTTCTTGCGTCCGTTTCATCTGCTCAGCATGGTCATGGTCATGGGGCAGGGTCGAAGATGGAGACCCGAGAGGTTCTGGTCGAAGGGGTCAAGGTCATTTTTCAGATTATGTCCAATGCGGAACATAAGAAGATGCTCAAAGATATGAAGATGAAAGATGACATTGAACCCGGAACAACTCACAATATCACTCTGACGCTCAAGGATGAAAAGACTCAGAAAGAGATCACCAATGCCGAGGTTCAGATGAAGGTGATCGATCCAAAAGGAAAAGACCAGATCAAGTCCCTTAAATATGAAGGTGAGATGAAGAGCTATGATGCATACTTTAATCTCCCTGCCAAAGGAAAGTATCAAGTGCTGGTCCTTTACAAGAGCGGAGAGAAAAAAGGGACAGCTGGAATTTATTATGAGGTAAAATAAGAATCATCAAGTTCCCAATAATGACCAAACACTCGATAAATGCCCCCAAGAATAACTCCCCCTTCTCCCCCTCTTAAATTAAGGGGGGGTAGGGGGTGTTATAGGTGATGCATATCGAGTTGATATCCAATTAGGGATTATTCATGGATTCTAAGGATCAAGAAAAAGGTCTGGAGCGTATTGACCTTCCCATCACCGGAATGTCGTGTGCCAGTTGTGCAGCCAGGATTGAGAAAGGGCTTGGTAGCGTTGAAGGGGTCTCTCAGGCAACAGTTAATCTGGCTGCGGAGAAGGCAACTGTCGTCTTTCATTCTGACCAAACAGATCTTTCCATGTTGATTAAAAAAGTAGAGGATCTCGGCTACGGGGCAAGAGTTGAAAAAGTGGTTCTACCGATTCAAGGAATGACCTGTGCCTCATGTGTCAAGAGAGTGGAGAAGGCACTGGGCTCTGTCAAAGGAGTGGTTCAGGCAGGTGTGAATTTGGCCACAGAAAGGGCCACAGTTGAATACATTCCCCAAGAAGTATCGATTAGAGATCTTAAAAAGGTTGTTGAAGAAGCAGGTTATCAAATCCTGAAAGTCAAAGATGGAGGCTTAGGAGAAGAAGATATTGTTGAAAGAGAAAAGTTTGCCAGAGAGGCAGAGTTATCAAGATTAAGATGGAAATTTATTGTTGGCGCCATCCTTCTTGTACCAATCCTGGTGCTCATGTATGGCGCTTCCTTCCTTGAGGGATGGATTGGTCTTTCACATGAGACGAACTTCTTCCTACAGTTTTTACTTGCCACTCCTGTCCAGTTCTGGGCGGGACTCCAGTTTTATGTTGGGTTCTGGAAAGCGACCAAGCATAAAACGAGTGATATGAACACGCTCATCGCGGTAGGTACTTCCGCGGCTTACCTCTATAGCCTGATCGTGACCTTTGCCCCTCACTGGATCATGGTTAAAGGCCTCGAAATGATGGTCTATTACGATACCTCCGCAGCCATCATTGTCCTCATCCTTCTTGGAAGGTTCTTTGAAGCAAGGGCAAAAGGGAAAACATCGGAGGCTATCAAGAAGTTAATCGGCCTTCAGCCAAAGACAGCACGAGTTATTCGAAATGGCGACGAATTGGATATCCCGGTAAGCGAGGTGGCGGTCGGAGACCTTGTCATAGTCCGGCCCGGAGAAAAGATTCCGGTAGATGGGATCGTGAAAGAGGGCTACTCCTCTGTGGATGAATCCATGGTTACAGGTGAGTCGTTGCCGATTGAGAAGAAGGCTGGGGATAGAGTGATTGGCTCAACGATCAATAAAACAGGGACATTCAAATTTGAAGCGACCCGAGTGGGTAAGGACACGGTATTGGCACAGATTGTTCGGCTGGTTCAAGAAGCCCAAGGCTCGAAACCTCCAATTGCCCGAATGGCTGATGTGATTGCAAGTTATTTTGTCCCGATTGTCATCGTGATCGCTATTGTCACTTTCATCATCTGGTTTCTTTTTGGTCCCCCTCCGGCACTCACCTATGCCTTTCTCAACTTCATTGCTGTCCTGATCATTGCCTGCCCCTGCGCCCTGGGATTGGCCACTCCCACTTCGATCATGGTGGGAACAGGTAGAGGGGCGGAAAATGGAGTCCTGATAAGGGGAGCAGAAGCTCTGGAAACAGCGCATCAACTCAATACGATTGTTCTAGATAAGACCGGAACCTTGACCAAGGGGGAGCCATCGGTGACTGATGTCATCGAATCAAAAGGATTCACAAGGCAAGAAATTTTAATGCTGGCGGCCTCAGCCGAAAAAGGATCTGAGCATCCTCTGGGCGAGGCAATTGTTAATAAAGCAAAAGAGGACAATTTGAATTTCATTGCTCCTAAGAACTTTAATGCTATCGCAGGTCATGGCATTGAGGCGATGATTGACTCAAGGGAAGTCCTGCTTGGAAATTTAAGGTTGATGGAAGAAAAGAAGGTTAGGCTTAACGGATTGGTTGGAAAGGCAGAAGAGCTGTCTGGCAAGGGAAAGACGCCGATGTTTTTAGCTGTTGATGGGAAGGCTGCAGGCCTTATTGGTGTTGCCGATACGTTGAAAGAAAATTCAAAACAAGCAGTGGAGACGCTCCACCGGATGGGATTGGAAGTGGTGATGCTCACCGGTGACAATGTAAGAACAGCCAGAGCCATTGCCAGCCAGATTGGGATTGATCGGATCGTGGCGGAGGTCCTTCCGGAGAAGAAGGCTGAAGAAATTAAGAAGCTTCAATCGGAAGGTAAAAAAGTAGGGATGGTAGGCGATGGCATCAACGATGCACCTGCCTTAGCCCAGGCCGATGTAGGAATTGCCATTGGAACAGGGACAGATGTGGCGATGGAATCCTCTGACATCACCCTCATTGGTGGAGATCTGAGGGGAGTAGTGACCGCCATTGCCTTAAGCAAGGCGACGATCCGGAATATCAAACAGAACCTCTTCTGGGCTTTTGCCTATAATACGATTCTCATCCCCATGGCGGCAGGGGCTTTCTTTCCATTCTTTGGGATTCTCCTCAAACCTATCTTCGCTGCAGGGGCAATGGCGTTTTCGTCGGTTACGGTCGTATCAAATGCATTGAGGCTTCGGAGGTTTAAAGCTCCAATG
>VGSD01000310.1 GCA_016875155.1 Deltaproteobacteria bacterium
CTCCCCCTGGATGGGGGAGGGTGAGGGTGGGGGTGAGTAAGTTAAGTTCCCCCCTCCCCATAATCCCCTCCCACCAAGGGAGGGGAATTTGTTTGAGATTATTTTGTGTGAAAAAAAGGATTAACAAAATATGAATTCTCAAGCTCAAAACAGGAAAATTCGGTGCGTGATTTATGATTGTGACGGGGTCCTATTCGACTCTTTTGAGGCGAACACCCGTTTATATAATGATTTATGCGCGAAGGTGGGCAGAGATCTGCTGAAAGAAGAAGAGAAGGAGTATGTGCATTCCCATACAGTCTATGAGGCGATCCACTTTATCTTCGGAAAGGGGGACGACCTGGAGAAGAAGGCTATTGAAGCGCTCAAGCAGATCGATCTGAGAAACTACATCGTCTATTTGAAGATGGAGCCTCATCTTTTTGAAGCGTTAAATCGATTGAAGGGATATGGAATCCAGCGTGCCATCAACACCAACCGGACAACCTCGATGAAGCATATCATGGACCGGTTCGATCTATGGCCTTTCTTCGATATGGTTGTGACGGCTCTTGATGTGAAACATCCGAAACCTCACCCCGAATCAATTGAGAAGATCCTTCAGAACTTTAACTTAAACAAACGAGAAGTGGTTTTCATTGGAGATTCGGAGGTAGACCAGCAGACTGCCCGTTCGTCAGGCGTTCCATTTATCGCCTATAAAAATGGACCTCTCGAAGCCGATTTCCATATCGAGGATCACCTCGGAGTATTCAACTTCCTGCAGACGTTTAATTAGAGTCTATTTATAAATGCTCTTATCACGTCATGCCCCGATTAAATCGGGGCATCCAGACGTCGTCCCGACGAAAGTCGGGAACCATCTCCATGACTGGATCCTGGTTTTCACCGAGAGCATGGATTCCGGCTTTCGCCGGAATGACGACCGATTGGAAAACCGATAGTTTATGGACAGACTCTAATTAGGGATTAAAGGAAATTCTCTCCTTCAACCTGGGTGTCATCACAGGTGTTCCTTCTCCATCCACAATGAGACATTCCACATCCTGGAGCCTTTGGCAAAGTGCATATCCCTTTTCAGGTCCTAACACAAAGACCGCTGTGGCCAATCCATCTGCCATCATGCCATTTTTTAATAGAATCGTAACGCTTTGGCATCCGTCAGCCGGGAAACCCGTTTTGGGGTTGAGGATATGATGGTAACGCTTTCCCTGATGGAAAAAGAATTTTTCATAGTCTCCAGAAGTGGCGATGGCGGAATCGATTACGGAAATTGTTGCCATGACATTCTCTGGTGCTCTCGGGTTCTGAATTCCGATTGACCAGGGTTGATTATTTTTTAAACCCCCGGTCCTCAAATCCCCACCAGCATTGATGATGAGGTTCTTGTATCCGAAAGACATTAAGGTCTCGAAAGCTCTGTCCACGGCATAGCCTTTGGCAATTCCCCCGGGATCGATGGCCATCCCTTTATTTTTTAAAAAGATTCTCCTGTCCGATTGGATTAATAGATTTTTATAATTTACCAAATTCAAAGTATTCTTTACCTCTTCATAAGCAGGGGGAACTCCTCTTTCTCTAGCCTTCCTCCAGAGCCCTGTGAGAGGGGCGATCGTGATATCAAATGCACCTTCGGAGAGTCCAGAGATCTTCTGAGACCTCTTAAGGACATCAAATGTCTCCGGAGAAACCTTGATCCATTCTTTTCCAGCAGAGCGGTTAAGGCGGGAGACATCGCTCGTCTCAATCCACGGGCTCATCAACTGCTCAATCCTCTTGATCTCCTGAAATGCCTGGAGGGCGGATTTTTGGGTTGCCGCTTCGTCTTCACTGAAGAGGGTGATTTCGATCACGGTCCCCATAGAGACCTGATGGTACTTGTATAAGTTTGCAGAATGCGCGGGAAAGGAGTGAACGAACAGGATAAAGAAAAAGGAAAAAGTAAGATGGAGAAAATATTTTCTCACAAAATTACACAATGAATGTCCTCAATCATTTCCCTCTCCCCTGGTGGGTCGAAGATCCCGTGTCCGGGGAGAGAGGGTAGGGGTGAGGAGGGGGAACAGATGATAGCCATCCCTACCTGACATATCCTTCTTTCTTCAGTTTTTCAAAGACCGCTTTGCCCTTATCGAGGCTGTCGAAGATGAGAACAGCAGTGATGGTTGCCCCTGAAACGGAATCCACCCCAGGATTAAAGAGGAAAGGTTTCAGAATTGATTTCCCAATGGTGCGACTCTTCAGCTTCTTCAAATCTTCCTCTGTCCAGGTGAGATTATCGATTTTAGTCAACTGGACAGGAACAATATCAACGACTATCCCCTTGGCGTCAAAGGTATAGATAAAAAAGGTGTCGTGGCAGACGTCACAGACAGCCCTGCGGCTTGTCAATTTTGAGAAGAGATTCTCCTGCCGGGTTCCAAAATCGACCCTTCCCGCATAGACCGAGTCACCATCCTTCAGGGTAATTTTATCGATCTGAAGGACTTTTCCTCCGGAGGCTTCCATTCCCTTTCTTGCTCTTTTTAACAGCTCTTCTTCGGGAAGAGGAGGCATGAGGGCATCGCCTTCATAGATGGCGCCTTTCTTTGGTTTGAGAAGGGCGAGGTTATACTGAAGGACAGCCCTGGTTTCAGCAAGGACATGGTCCGCTGATTCAGTCAGGCCCAGATGGGTGCTGACCACCACTCCTTTTCCCTGCGCATCCTTTCTCACCCAGATGGTGAAAGGCGTTCGAGGGCCTCCGAGAGCCATATGAATATTAAATTTTGGATCGCTCAAAATAGGATAGGGGATCTGATAAACTTGTTTGAAAACCCCTGCTTCTTCTGGATTATTCCCGGCGGCAATCCCTAACATCTTCACCTTTCCCTTGAGAGCCGGATCCTTCTCAATCAGTGAATGTAATTCGGTGAAGATCGGAGCCTGCCTCTGGCAGTTGATACAGTATGTGCTGATCAATTCAACGAGGATCAGATCTCCTTTGATCTCGCGAAAAGAGAACTCTCTCTTTCTTGAAATTCCGAGGTAGGTCTGTTCTCCTTTAGAGAGGGATTGCGAGAACCTCAGATCAGGGAAAGGGATGGCAAAACCCATGGGTTTTGTTTCACCCCAGGCAGATGTGGAAAAAAGGATTATGAAAAAGAGGATGGTCTTCAAAAAAAGGTTATACATTCTTCTCATCATGAGTCTCCTCAGATACCTGATCGTTGGTTGCCCACATAGCAAGGATAACGCAAGTGGTTTCTGAAAGCAAAGATAAATTTCGGAAGAAAGAGAAGAATCAATAGGTCAGAAGCCCAGAATTTCATTTTTTTGTGAACAGCTTAACATATTCCCCGTAGCCTTCTTTTTCTAAATCCTCTTTTGGAATGAATCTTAACGCAGCAGAATTGATGCAGTACCGAAGGCCAGTCGGTTTAGGGCCATCATCAAAGACATGTCCGAGATGCGAATCTCCGGATTTGCTTCTTACCTCAGTTCGCTTCATGAAGAAAGATCTATCTTCTTTTTCGACAATATTGTTCCGCTCAAGAGGCATGGTAAAACTTGGCCATCCGGTTCCAGAATCAAATTTATCCAGGGAGCTGAAAAGGGGTTCTCCGGATACAATATCCACATAGATTCCCGGCTTTTTATGATCCCAATATTCGTTCTGGAAGGGGGGTTCGGTTCCTTCTTTCTGAGTGACCTCATACTGGAGGGGAGTCAATCTCTTTTTCAGAGTCGCCTCATCAGGCTTTTTAAAAGTCTGTCCCTTTTTAAGCCCTGAAGACTCTAACTCCTTTCCCCAGGTCCTCTCTAAAAATTGATCACGGCCGGAGCCACTCCTATAAAAATGATATTCCAGGGAACGCTTCTTATGATAATCCTGATGATATTCCTCTGCTTCATAGAATTTGGTGAATTTCAAGATTTCCGTAGCGATGAGCCTGTTAAACTTTTTAGACCGGTTGAGGGATTCTTTCGATAGCTCGGCCAATCGTTTTTGCTCCTCATCATGATAAAAAATAGCACTTCGATATTGGGGTCCCTGGTCCACAAATTGTCCGCCTGGATCCGTAGGGTCGATATGTTTCCAGAAATAATCGAGTAATTCTTTGTAACTGATTTTTGACGGGTCGAAATGGATTTGAATGGCCTCAAAATGTCCTGTTTTCCCAGAGGTTACCTCCTTATAAGTAGGATTCTCTTTGTGTCCACCGGTGTAGCCTGAGACGACCTTGGCGAC
>VGSD01000311.1 GCA_016875155.1 Deltaproteobacteria bacterium
GATCAAAGTAATAGCAAGGCTCTACAAAGGAACTATGCCCGATGTCGTCAATATCCCATTCGGGCAGGGCCACTCTTCCGGAGGCCGGTGGTCGAAAGACGTGGGCCAAAACCCTTACCGCCTTATCGGAGAGAATCTCGACCCCATCACTGGATATCCGATCCACGGGACAACAAGGGTGAAGATTTATAAAGCCTAAGAAGTTCGGAGTTAAGACGGATAAGAAACACGAACACATAACACGGTGAAGAGAATGCATAAGTGGGGAATGGTAATCGATCTGGATAAGTGCTCGGGATGTCAGGCTTGCATGGTGGCCTGCCATGCGGAGAACAATATTCCCATCATCGGGCCGGAGGAATCGGCTAAGGGTCGTACCATCCATTGGATTGAACTCCTTCCCTATATCGAAGGCGAATACCCTCATATTAAAGCAAGACTCCTTCCAAGGCCCTGCATGCATTGTGAACACCCTGCCTGCATCAAGGTTTGCCCTGTCGGGGCAACTTACCAGAATCCAGAAGGGATCGTTGGCGTCGTTTATTCCAGGTGTATTGGTTGCCGTTATTGCACCACGGCCTGCCCTTATACTGTCCGGAGTTTCAACTGGTCTGAACCCAAATGGCCAAGAGAGATGATTGGATCCCTCAATCGTGATGTTTCTATCCGGAAAAAGGGAGTGGTTGAGAAATGCTCCTTCTGCCATCACCGACTGCTCAAGGCAAAGGAAAAAGCCAAAGCGGAAAATCGAGAGCTTCTTCCGGATGATTATATTCCGGCCTGCGTACAGGCCTGCCCTGGCAACGCCATCTATTTTGGCGATCTCAACGACTCTTTCAGTATGGTATCGAAACTTTCTAGGGAGAGAAGGGCCTTCAAATTGCTGGAAGATCTGGGAACCGAACCAAAAGTCATCTATCTTTCAGAGGGAATGTGATGGACGGAAAAGGGTTTAAGCTGGGAGATGATGCGATTTTGCTTCACCCCATCCAGAGAACGGGAAAAACCTTCTATCTCGCTCTCTTCGCATTAATAGCGGTCATCCTCTGGGCAGCTTATGCCTATATTTATCAATACAGAGAGGGTCTTGGCGTCACCGGTCTCGCAAGACCCATTTACTGGGGTGTCTATATAACGAACTTCGTCTTTTTCATCGGTATTAGCCATGCGGGGACGCTGATCTCCGCCATCCTGCGTCTTGCCAAGGCTGAATGGCGAAGATCAATCACCCGTTCTGCGGAAGTGATCACGGTTCTCGTGCTCTTCTTTGGTGTGGGAAACATTCTCATGGACCTGGGAAGACCGGACCGTATGTTCAATATTCTTCAATATCCCCACTTCAAGTCTCCCCTGCTCTGGGATGTATCGAGTATCTCCGTCTATCTGACCGCCAGTTCGATCTATCTCTACCTGCCCCTGATCCCGGACATCGCTATTCTCAGGGACCATGGAGGCAGATATCAATGGTTTTACCGTATGTTAGCCCTGGGCTGGAAAGGGACTGAAAGACAGCATCATCTCCTCGAAAAGGGAATTTCTTTTATGGCAATCCTCGTCATCCCCATTGCCATCTCGGTCCACACCGTTGTCTCCTTTGTCTTTGCCATGACCATTCAACCGATGTGGCATACGGCGATCTTCGGCCCCTACTTTGTTGTTGGCGCCATCTTTTCGGGAATCGCTGCCCTGATTGTGGCCATGAATCTGATCCGTAAAGTCTATCATCTTGGAGACTACCTGCGGCCAGTCCATTTCAATAATTTGGGCATCCTCCTTCTGGTCATGACGCTTCTCTGGTTCTATTTTACGTTCACGGAATATCTCACCACCTTTTATGGAGGGGAACCTATCCATATGGCTATCTTCTGGAACAAGTTCACCGGAAGATTTGCTCCCTATTTCTGGGGTATGTTTCTCTTCTGTTTTATCATCCCGCTGCCCATCCTCAGCTTTAACAAAACCCGGACACCTTTTGGAACATTGATCGCATCGATTTCAGTGATCATCGGGATGTGGCTGGAACGATATGTCATTGTCGTCCCTACGCTCAGCAACCCCAGGCTTCCCAATGAGGCAGTTCACTATTTTCCCACCTGGGTGGAATGGTCTGTATTCGCCGGCTGTGTCGCTTTCTTCATCCTCCTCTATATGATCTTTACCAAACTTTTCCCCATCGTCTCCATCTGGGAGGTTCAAGAAGGAAGAGAAAAATCAATGACAGAAGTTCAGGAGCGAATCAAGACCTATCTCCCCGGGATCGGAGTGGAATAAGAGATAAGATTTCGGATTTCGGAATGGGGATTGCGGAATACAAAACCGATTTAAAAGAAGTCAATCCTGTCCCGATCTTCATCGGGAGAATCCAGGCGTCCTTTTGATGGGGACCTTTATGACAAGGAAAGTGCTATTTTTGGCTGCAGTCATTTCTCTCCTTATCGTCTCATCAGTCCTTGCCCAGACTCTTCTTCCAGAGGATCCCGCCCGGGGAGCTCGCCTCTTTGTGAATAAGGGATGCGTCAAATGCCATGCCCTTAAGGGAGAGGGTGGGAAAGCAGGTCCGGATCTCGGAAAGATCGATCTGGGCGATACACAACTCGATCTCGCAGCCAAACTTTGGAACCATATCCCGTCGATGGTAGCTGGTATCGAGAGGGCCAAAATCATGAAGCCTCATCTCACAGGAGAAGAACTTGGCTCGATTTCTGCTTATCTCTACTTTCTCAAATACTTTGATGAACCCGGAGATGCTACCCGAGGGAAGTTCCTTTTTAACGAGAAAGGCTGTATGGCCTGCCACCCGCAAACGGGAAAAGGGAAAAAGGGGGAATCTGGACTGAACGAATTTCCCCAGAATATTTCCCCCGTCTTTTTAAGCATGGAGATATGGAATCACGGCCCTCAGATGATCGCCAATATGGTGACGCTTGGCATGAAATGGCCCGATTTTAAAGAGACAGAGATGATTGATCTTCTCGAATATATTAAAGCCAATGCCAAGGGACCGAAGGAAATTGCCTATATTACTCCAGGAAACCCAAAAGAAGGAAGAAGGGTCTTTCAATCTAAAGGATGCATAGAATGCCACCCTGCCCAGGGAGGGAAGGGTCCTGCCAGCGGGATCGACCTCTCTAAGAGGTCAAAAGCTTATTATGGTAGCCTCACCCGTGTAGTCTCTGCCATGTGGAACAAGGGGCCAACGGTCCTGGCTAAAATGTCCCAAACGAAAACAGGTATTCCAAAATTTTCACCTAAAGAGATGGCAGACCTCATCTCCTACCTCTATTTTCTCCACTTCATGGATGAGATAGGCAATCCGGTCAATGGGAAAAAATCGTTTTCAGATCTCGGGTGTCTCAAATGTCACGGCATCGATGGAAAGCGCGGCGAGTTGATGCATATCGATCTTTTAAAATATCAAAAAACAACCAATCCCATGGAGATCGCCGCAGGCATTTGGAACCACGGTGGGGAAATTCATCAGGCAACAAAAGCAAAAGGAATACAATGGCCCCGATTTAAAAAAGGGGAGATGGCTGACGTCCTTGAATATCTGCGAACCCCCAAGAAAAAATAGAAAGGGATGTAAAGATGAAGTACCTTTCAATTTTAGCAGTTCTTATTTTATTTGGGATCGGATTCATTCTGTGGAATCATGCTTTGGCAACTGACAAAAGAGGGGGATACCTTCTCCCCGGAGAAGTCAAGGAAGGATGGAAGGTTTTCACAACAAAAAAATGTGGGACCTGCCATTCCATATGGGGAGAAGGAGGAAAAGGAGGTCCTGACCTTGGCACCCTTCCGAAGTCTTATGTCAGCCCAGCCCAGCTCGCCGCTCTGATGTGGAATCATGGACCGGATATGTGGGGGAGGATGTCGACTCAAAAATTACCTCTCCAGAAGATCAGTAGGAAGGAGATGGCTGACCTCTTTGCCTTCCTCTACTTCATCCGTTACATGGATGAACCCGGTGATCCCAAAAAAGGAAAGATCCTGATGGAAGCCAAAGGATGCGGCCAATGTCATCCCGTCAAGGAAGGAGCAAAAGGAGATCTCAGCCGCTGGGGAATGTACACCAACCCTATCCTCTGGGCCCAGATGATGTGGAACCATGAGCCCCAGATGGAACAGGAGATGAAGAAAAAAGGTCTGCCTTGGGTTGAATTCAAAGAGAATGAAATGGTGGATCTCATTGCTCATATTCGAACCCTGAGCGGAACCGTTGAGAAGAT
>VGSD01000312.1 GCA_016875155.1 Deltaproteobacteria bacterium
CTTCTCACAGTAGATAATGGGAATGGGTGCCCCCCAGTAACGCTGTCTCGAAATCCCCCAATCTCTTAATCGGTAACTGATCTTCGCTCCACCCAATCCCTTCTCCTCAAGATGTTTTGCAATGGCTTCTCTCGCCTTTGGGCTGGGCATTCCGTTGAACTTTCCTGAGTTGACCAACACACCTTCTCCTTCATAGGCTTCGGTCATCGTATCAGCACTCAGGACTTTGTCTTCCGGTTGAACCACAACAATGAGAGAAAGCCCATACTGCTTGGCAAATTCAAAATCTCTCTGGTCATGGGTGGGAACTGCCATCACTGCCCCCGTTCCATACTCCATGAGGACAAAATTGGCAGCGAAGATGGGCATTCTCGCCCCGGTCATCGGGTTGAGACAATATCCTCCCGTGAAAACCCCCTCTTTCTCTGTGGTTGCAGCAGTCCTCTTGATCTGATCCTGCCGCTTCATCTTCTCGACAAAATCCCTTACGACTTTCTCCTGAGAGGTTCCCTTTGAAAGGGAGAGTGCCAGCGGATGCTCTGGGGCAAGGCTCATAAAGGTCGCCCCGAAGACCGTGTCCTGCCGGGTGGTAAAAACTTTGATCGACTCCTTAGAATTCTCCAGAGGGAAAAGAATCTCTGCCCCGATGGACTTCCCAATCCAGTTCCTCTGCATGGTGAGGACACGCTCCGGCCAACCCGGAAGCTTCTCACACCATTCCAACAGACCCTCCGCATAATCAGTGATCTTGAAGAACCACTGCTCCAGTTCTTTCTGGGTCACTCCAGGGTCATCGGCATGTCCCCGCCAGCAGGTACCATCCCCCATCACCTGCTCATTGGCAAGAACGGTCTTACAGACCTCACACCAGTTCACGGTAGATCGTTTCTTGTAGGCCAGCCCCTTCTCATACATCTTTAGGAAGAAGAGCTGTTCCCATCGATAATAAGAGGCGTCGCATGTTGCGAATTCCCGATCCCAGTCATAACTGAAGCCCATCCGTTTCAACTGCCTCTTCATATATTCGATATTCTCATACGTCCATTTGGCTGGATGGACGCCATGTTCGATGGCAGCATTCTCTGCGGGCATGCCAAAGGCATCCCAGGCCATAGGATGAAGGACATTGAATCCCTTCATCTTCTTGTAGCGGGCAACAACATCGCCGATGGAATAATTACGAACATGACCCATGTGGATCTTGCCCGACGGATAAGGAAACATCTCAAGGAGATAATACTTTTCCTTGTTCTTATCTTCAGTCACCTTAAAAAGCTTCTGATCCTCCCAAACCTTCTGCCACTTCTCCTCAATCTCTTTTGGGTTATATTTCTGATCCATGCCCTTCTCCGAATTACAGATATTAGTTCGGAGTTCGTAGTTCGGAGCAAATTCCTAATATTTTTTCTGCAACTCCGAACTCATCACTCCGAACTGGTACTACCCTCTCATCATCCTTCTTATTCTCAGCCTCAATGCATTCAGTTTGATAAATCCTTCTGCATCTTTCTGATTATAGACCACATCCTTCTCAAAGGTCGCAAACGCCCCATGGTAGAGGGACTTCTCCGATTTGCGTCCGATCACGGTGCAATTGCCTTTGTAAAGTTTCAGACGAACAGTGCCTGTCACGTTCTTCTGCATCTCATCCACGGCGTTTTTCAGAACCTCCATCTCGGGTGAGAACCAGTAGCCATAATAGATGAGTTCCGATATCTTCGGTATCAGGCTGTCTTTTAAATGCATCACCTCTCTGTCCATCGTGATCGATTCGATGGCCCGGTGAGCAACATGGAGGATCGTTCCTCCTGGAGTTTCATAAACCCCTCTGGCTTTCATCCCGACGTAGCGATTTTCAACCATATCGACCCGACCTACGCCATTCTTACCTCCGAGTTCATTGAGGCGAGCCAGCAGGTTCGCAGGCGAGAGGGACTTCCCATCCACCTTTACAGGGACCCCATCTTCAAAGTCGATTTCAACGGCAGTGGGACAATCCGGTGCCTTTTCAGGAGAGACAGAAAGCAAAAACATATCTTCCGGTGGTGCGGACCAA
Source organism: Deltaproteobacteria bacterium (assembly GCA_016875155.1). The sequence goes on from VGSD01000312.1 coordinate 2,057, forward strand.
GGGTCTTCGAGAATTCCTCCTTCAAAACTGATGTGAAGTAGGTTTCGATCGGTCGAATATGGCTTCTCCTTGCTCACCGGTATAGGAATACCATTGTCCCGCGCATAAGCCATCAACTCCTCACGAGACTTGAATTGCCATTGTCTCCATGGCGAAATAACCCGGATATAGGGATTGAGGGCATAGTAGGTCAGCTCGAATCGCACCTGGTCATTCCCTTTTCCGGTTGACCCATGGGCCACGGCATCGGCTCCTTCGATCTGTGCAATCTCGACCTGTCTCTTTGCGATCAGAGGTCTTGCAATGGAAGTCCCCATCAGATAGGTCCCTTCATAGACGGCATTGGCTTTTAATGCCGGAAAGACATAATCCCTTACAAACTCTTCCCGGAGGTCTTCGATATAGACCTTACTCGCACCGGTAGAAATGGCTTTTTCTTCCAGATGATCCAGTTCCTCTGCCTGCCCCACATCTGCAGTGAAGGCAATCACTTCACATCCGAACTCATTCTTCAGCCACTTCAGAATGATCGAAGTATCCAAGCCTCCGGAATAAGCTAAAACGACCTTTTTCACTTCGCCTTTCATTGAAACCTCCCCTCATCAATTTCGGATTTCTGATTGTGGGTTGCGGAGTTTAAGATTCCCATTCCGAATTCCGAAATCCGTATTCCGCAATTAAGTCATTCCTTCAAACACTTCTTCTAGCGCTTTGATCATTTGATCGACTTCATCTTTAGTCACGATAAGCGGGGGAAGAAAACGAAGCACATTGTTCATCGTGCAGTTGATGAGAAATCCCTTCTTCATCATCTCCTTGACGATCTCAGCTCCTTCCATCTTCAGTTCCAGGCCGAGGATCAATCCCCTTCCCCGGACATCCTGCACAAAAGAAAATTTCTTTTTGACTTCCTCGAGTCTGGCGAGGAAGTATTCTCCGACCTTCTGGCAATTTTCTAACATCCCTTCATCTAAGATCGCATTCAATGCCGCCACCCCGGCTGCCGTTGCTAAAAAATTCCCTCCGAACGTGGATGCATGATCTCCCGGCTCAAAACTTTTAGCAATCTCTTCCCGGATCAACAGGGCTCCGATCGGGACTCCTCCGGCCAGGGATTTGGCAATCGTGAGCATATCCGGTTTGATATTCTCATGCTCATACGCAAACAGTTTTCCGGTCCTTCCCATCCCCACCTGAACCTCATCCAGGATGAGGAGGATTCCTTTCTCATCGCAGATCTCCCGGAGCCCCTTAAGATAGCCTTCCGAAGGGATGTTCACCCCGCCTTCACCCTGAATCGGCTCAAGCATAACCGCACAGGTTTTCGAACCAATCGCTTCTCTTACAGCCTTCAAGTCATTAAAAGGAACGTATTTAAAACCAGGCATGAGGGGCGCATAGCCCTTGTGATATTTTGTCTGGCCGGTGGCGGTCAGCGTAGCAAGCGTTCTTCCATGAAAGGAACGCTCCATCGTAATGACTTCGTATCGCTCCTCTCCGGTCTTTCCTTTCGCATATTTTCTGGCAAGTTTGAGCGCTCCTTCATTGGCCTCTGCTCCGCTGTTGCAGAAGAAGACCTTGTCTGCAAAGGAGTGTTTGCAAAGGAGCGTGGCAAGCTCGATTTGAGGTTCGATATAGTAGAGATTTGAGACATGGATCAGTTTTTCGGCTTGACCACGTATCGCCTGGACCACCTTTGGATGGCAGTGGCCCAGATTGCAAACTGCAAGTCCCGCAAAAAAATCGATATACTCTTTCCCTTCGATGTCCCAAATCCGGGTCCCTTTCCCTCTGATCGGAAGAATCGGAAACCGATTATAGGTGTGGGCGATATATTTTTCAGATAACACCATCAATGTTTGAGAATCCATAAGCACTCCTTAACGAGAAAATACGAAATCCGAATATCGAATTTCGAAACAAATTTAAAATTCAAATGTTCAAAATCTTAAACTCCCCATTTTGGAATTGATATTTCGAAAATTCGTGCTTGTTTCGGATTTCGTGCTTCGAATTTCGAATTTCATTCTTTTGTGATCTGTGTCCCAATCCCCACATCCGTGAAGATTTCCAGCAGCACCGCATGCTCCACCGTCCCGTCGATGATATGGGTTTTATTCACCCCCTCGTTCAGAGCATCAAGACAACAGT
>VGSD01000313.1 GCA_016875155.1 Deltaproteobacteria bacterium
GATCGGAAAAGCTTAATAAAAACCTCTTGTACCACATCGAGGGCGTCTTCTCTGTGCCTCACCACCCCATAGGCGATCCGGTAGACCTTCTTATGATACTGATTGAAGATCTCTTTCAAAGCGTCCTGATCACCCTGCTGGCAACGGGAAATCAGTTCCGTTTCCTTATCGTTCACCGCCCTGTACCTCTTTAGACGAAAAATAGAAGTAAATATTCAATGAGTTAAAAGTAAGCAGATTATCTCCCTCGCCCCTTGTGGGAGAGGGTTAGGGTGAGGGGGACCATGTTATACCCACCCCCACCTCAATCCTCCCCCATCAAGGGAGAGGATAATGCTTGGTAATTTCATTCTTTGAGGGTGCCAAACCGTTTAAAAACATTGCCTTGATTTTATTTATCTATTAGTGTAAGACTTTCGGACAGGTTGGGCAAATGGAAAAATTCAAGCAGATTGGGATTGTTATCATCGGATGGGCCTTTCTTGTATTAGGCGTCTTGGGCCTCTTTCTCCCCATCCTTCAGGGCATCCTTTTTATTATGATCGGCCTTGCTATTCTTTCCTCGCGAAGTGAAATGATCAAGCGGTTTTTAAAGCATCTCGAAGAACGCCATCCCCAATACCATGAGCACGTAGAGAAGTGGAGGAAGAAGATAAGAAGTTGGTTCAGCAAGGATGGGATGGAAAGTTAGATGGCCAACAAGAAACAACCGCATAAACATGGAAACCTGCACGAGTGGGTGAATAAATTAAAACGGATTGAAGAAAAAACCGAAAGACTATCACTACTCTCACGCTTGGGTCAAATCCTTAACTCTACCCTGGATCATCAAGAAGTCCGAAGAAGGGCAATGGAGGCCGCCACCCAGTTGATGAAGGCAGAGGTAGGATCTCTCCTCCTCATTGATGAAGAAAAGCACCAACTCTACTTTGAGGTGGCTTTGGGAGATAAGGAAGAGGCCATCAAGAAGATCACCCTGAATATCGGAGAAGGGATTGCAGGATGGGTGGCCCAGAACGGGGAGCCATTGATTATCAATGCTCCTGAGAAGGACCCTCGTTTTTATAAAGGGGTGGATGAGAAGACAGAGTTTAAGACGAGAAACATCATCTGCGTTCCTGTCAAAGTCAAAGAAAAAACGATCGGTGTTCTGGAAGCGATCAATAAGAAAGAAGGGGAGGCTTTTGACGAAGAAGACCTTTCTCTCTTCACCTCTTTGGCGGACCAGGTCGCCATTGCCCTGGATAATGCCCGTCTCTATCAGGAACTGGAGGAGATGTTCTTTCAAACAGCTGAATCCCTTGCCGATGCCATTGAAAAAAGAGACCCCTATACCGGAGGACATACCCAGAGGGTCACAACCTACAGCCTGGGTACGGCAAAATACCTCTCGTTGAAACCTGTGGAACTGAGGTGGTTGAAGATATCCGCAGTACTCCATGATATCGGCAAGATCGGAATCGATGACCAGATCCTCCGGAAGCCGGATCGCTTGAACCCCGAAGAGTTCAATCAGATCAAACGGCACGCCAATATGGGAGCAGAGATCATTGATCATATCAAGCAACTGAAAAATATCATTCCCGGGATTAAATATCACCACGAACAGTTGGATGGTACAGGATATCCGGAAGGTCTGAAAGGGGAGAAGATCCCGATCATCGCAAAGATTGTGGCGGTTGCCGACACCTTTGATGCCATGACCACAGACCGGCCTTATCGAAAAGAGATGAGCAAAGAGCTGGCGATTAAAGAATTAAAGAGGATTTCGGGAACCCAACTTGATCAGATTGTTGTCGAGGCGTTTCTCAAGGCTTATGATAAGGGGGAGATATAGAAGTTCGGAGTTTAGAGTTCGTAGTTCGGAGTTAAAAAATATTCTAATTCTGGTCCTCCAAGTCATTTGAGGAATACAGGATGTCTATTGAAGAGATTATCCGATCCTGGAAGCGTTCAAGAACGATTTCACCCTGTATCACCGATCTGCGGGTTTTCAAGAAAAGAGAGGGACGCTATCGCCCCTTCCCGGATTTTCTCCATCCCCTTCTGAAAGAGGCATTGAAATCTGAAGGGATCGAAGCTCTCTATTCTCATCAGGCTGAAGCCATTGAACATGTCCAAGAGGGGCGGGATATCGTGGTGGTGACTCCCACTGCATCCGGAAAGACCCTCTGCTACAATCTTCCAGTTTTAAACCGGAAACTTTCCGACCCATCCTCCCAGGCATTCTATCTCTTTCCCACCAAAGCCCTCTCTCAGGACCAGATGGTCGAACTGCAGAACCTGATCGGACGACTGGAGAGACCGATCAAGACCTTTACCTATGACGGAGATACGCCTCAGGATGCACGGCAAGCCATACGGACGCAAGGGGATGTGGTCATCACCAATCCGGATATGCTCCATACAGGAATCCTTCCGCACCATACGAAGTGGGTGGCCTTTTTTCAGAGTTTGAGATTTGTGGTGATCGACGAACTTCATACTTACCGGGGCGTTTTCGGGTCGCACATGACGAATGTGCTGAGGCGGTTGAACCGGATCTGCGAGTTTTACGGATCGAAACCTCAGTTCATCTGCTGTTCCGCAACGATTGCCAATCCAAAAGACCTTGCTGAAAGACTTCTGGAGAGGGAGGTCGATCTGGTCGATCAGAACGGGGCACCCTCTTCGGAGAAGATATTCATTTTCTATAATCCGCCGGTGGTCAATAAGGAGCTGGGTATCCGTGGAAACCATATCCATGCGGCAAGACGGCTGGTCTCACCCTTTCTCAAAGAGGGGATTCAGACCATCCTCTTTGCCACAAGTCGTCTTAATGTGGAGGTCCTGACCAAGTATTTGAAAGACCGATTTGAGAAGAGGCTCGAGGACAAGGAAAAGGTCAGGGGATATCGCGGAGGTTACCTTCCCGAGGTCCGCAGGGAGATCGAAAAAGGGTTGAGAGAGAAGAAGGTCAAAGCCGTTGTCTCGACCAATGCGCTCGAACTCGGCATCGATATCGGAGACCTGGATGTCTGCGTGATTGCGGGTTATCCCGGAACCATTGCCAGCACCTATCAGCAGGCAGGAAGGGCGGGGAGGCGAACGGAGAAGTCACTGGCCATTCTCATTGCCCGGAGTCAGCCTCTGGATCAGTTCATCGTCGAAAACCCGGACTACTTCTTTGGAAGGGCGCCTGAATTCGGCCTGATCAACCCGGATAATCTTCTCATCCTCCTCAGTCACATTCAGTGTGCGGCCTTCGAACTTCCCTTCCGGGACGGAGACCGGTTTGGCAGGGAGGACCTCAGCGAAATCCTGCGATATCTCGAAGAGAAGGGAACACTTCATTATGTAGACCAGCACTGGTACTGGACCAAAGATGCCTATCCTGCAGAAAAGGTCAGTCTCCGTTCGACCTCCGAGGAAAACTTCGTCGTGGTCGATACAACGAAGAAAAAAGAAGAGGTGATCGCAGAGGTCGATTTCACTGCCGCCCATACGACGCTCTATGAGGAAGCGGTCTATCTCTGTCAGTCAGAACTTTACACCGTTGAGAAACTCGATTACCAGAGTCGAAGGGCCTATGTGAAAAAGACGGCAGGGGATTACTACACTGATGCCATTGATTATACCGACGTCTCAATCTTGGAGGATTTTGAAAGGAAACAGGGAGAGGGAATCTTTTATGAACATGGCGAGGTGAGGGTTGCCACACGCATCGTGGGGTATAAGAAGATCAAATTCTACACCCTTGAAAACCTGGGATACGGAAAGATCGAACTTCCGGATCTCCAGTTTCACACCACATCTTACTGGATCACGTTTAAGAGGGAACTGCTGGGACGACTTCCGTATCCCCGGCTGGAAATGATCGAAGGCATCCTGGGATTGGGCTATGCTTTTCATTCGATGGCTGCCCTCCACCTGATGTGCGATCCTCACGACTTGAATCGGTGTGTGGGAGACCGGGGTGCCAAATGGTTCATCAGGTTTTCGAGGGATTCAAAGGGGATTTACTCTTCTTTCAGCTCTCCGGAGGAGATGACGAATGAGACGATCGATTTCTTTGAGCCTACGCTCTTCATGTATGATAATTATCCAGGGGGAATAGGGCTCAGTCACCAGATCTTTGACGACACGATGAGTCTCCTGGAGAAGACGATG
>VGSD01000314.1 GCA_016875155.1 Deltaproteobacteria bacterium
ACTGGGGAGAGGGATGGGGTGAGGGGTTCATTTGACAGGGGATATTAAGGTTCTACACAAAAGGAGTCTAAGGGTCAATGGTTCCAGCGGATTTCAGAACAATGAGGGCATCTACTGAAACAGGTTTGCCGTTTTGCCGGATTTTTAGGGGATTGATGTCAATCCCGGCCACCTCCTCATATTGAAGTCCTATTTCACCAAGAACTATTAGAGTTCGAGAAAGTGCATCCAGGTCAACAGCGTTTTCTCCTCTAAAGGGCTCAAGGATTTTTCGGCTCCGAATTTCTTGGATCATTTCCTTGGCATCCCAAGGAGTCAGAGGAGCGATTCGGAAGACCACATCTTCAAGAACCTCAGTGAGCACTCCTCCAAGGCCGAACATGACGCATGGACCCAATTGGGAATCCCTTGTCAGGCCACAAACAAGTTCTCGATGACCCTGTACCATTTCTTGAACCAACAGACCTTCACATCCTTTAATCTTGAGAAGCCGTTGGCCCTCTTTTTTAACCTCTCCTTTTCCTCTGAGATTCAAGACGACGCCCCCTGCTTCAGTCTTGTGAGTGAGATGCGTTCCGCATGCTTTCAGAACGACAGGAAAACCGATCTTTTCGGCTTTACTCGCGGCTGAATCAGCGTCAAACACAATGGTTTCCCGGCAAATTGGAATCCCGAAGGATGAGAGAAACCGTTTTGAATCATACTCACTAAGAGCGGCTTGACCTTTTGCTATGGCCTTTTGAATCAAATTCGTGGAACGTTTCATTCTATGTCATTCCTTCCCTATCGTATATTGTGATTGGAGAAATTTCGTTTTAAAAACACTCCCCCATCCTTAATCGATCAAAAATTCAATGTCAAGGGAGCACGTTCGACATCAAAGGCTTTTTAGGAGTTGGATAGAATAGTGGTGTCCCTAAGCGAGGCTTTAAACCAGACATTGCTTCCCGGCCCGATCTCTACATCGCCGATGATCATCGCATTCTCAGCGATAAATGCCGTCGGGTCAATCTTCGGTTGCTTCCCCCTAAACTCCATGATCATGTTTCAATCCTTTTCCTTTACTTTTTTGGAAACTTTGGATTGACCACCCCTTCGGTTGGCCGCCCGAATGAAGCGGTGTCCAGATTAGATATAGGATGGTTTTTTTCGTACATTGGCTTGAGCCTTTTCGCCCTCACCCCTTCTGGATAGAATTTTGCAATAGCCGCCTGGCTACGATCGAGAGGAACATGTTCAATGACATAATCGGTTGTGCCTAGACCATTTTCTGTCCCGCCATAGATCTGAACTTCAATATCTTTCCCTTTGATGAGGTTTAACTTTTTCGACCCCGGAGCCAGGGCATTAAATTCTTCGGCTTCAGAATTGATCAGTCCGGGGGCCTGGTTCATCAGATCGATACAGGCCTTGTCCACAGCGACCGGATCATAAGAGGCAAACACTCCTATGCCGTTCACAAAAGGCGTATCCGTCCATCCGTAACAGTCACAGGCAGGTGTGATATCCATAGCGTAATTGATGAAGAACGTCTTCCCTGGTTCTTTGGTCATCATCGTTGCCAAAGCTGAGTCAGCGATTCGCCTGCCCAATGTGGGCAGAAAATCAAACCGCTGAATACCATTCACTCCAGCCATATTGACACACAGGTTGGCACAGGCAAAACAATAGACGCATGAATCCAGGTCGATCTCTAACCCTTTCTCCGTCACCTTGATCGACCCCTCCGGACAACAGTCTTCGCAGGTCTGCCACCATTCACACTTCTGGCCTGGACAAAGTTCTGGTTTAATCACCGGTTTATCACCAGCCAGAGCGCCATGAAGGTTCATCTTGCCCCGTTTGCTTGCACAGCCGACACCAATGTTTTTAATCGCCGCTCCATAACCGCCAGCAGGATGTCCTTTGAAATGGGCTACAGAAAACAGAGCATCCGCATCCGCGATGGCTCGAGCGACAAACTGTTTGTTTAAATAGTTTCCTCGGCCCTTGAGATCAACGATCACATCGTCCGTTCCCAGCCACCCGTCTGCGATGATGATCGGACAACCCATCGAGGCTTGGTTAAAACCGTTTCGGTTCGCTGTTTCGAGATGATCCAGGGCCAACGTCCTGCTGATCCATGGGTGATAGGGCATGGTGGTTGTGTCCGTCACAAAGGGTTTACAACCCCGCTCTTTGAGGACATCCACAAAGGTCCGAACAATGACTGGCCTTAAGTAACCCACATTGTATGCCTCCCCCATGTGAGTTTTGACGGCGACAATATCCCCAGGTTTGAGATGGTCGAGCCATCCGGAATGTTCAAGGATCTGACGGCCTTTAATGGCTGTGGATTCGAGAAAACGCCTTGACCGGGCATCCATAAACCATACCGTTGCTTTGTTCATAGGTCCTCCCTAAATTTTCCTTCATGGTAAGAAGAGGGTATGAAATGGATAGAGTCATGTTTCATTCCTTCTCTTGCCGTAGGATGGACATATTAGAATGGAGAGAGTTTGATGGAGTGAAGATGGCCTAAATTCTTTTCCTTCTTCTGGGCCATTTTTCGGAAAATTCTTGCTGCCTCAGGAAGGGGCAGCTTAGAGGATGCATCGTGGAAGAACTTCCTCTCTCTTTCCTCAAGCCTCAGCGCCATCTTAAGAAGGTCAACGTCCTCCCTTGAATCAGCTATCTTCAGGTCGATTCGATAATCCTCCTGGTCAAGGCCGGCAATGGGCTCCAAGATCATCTCCGTCACATTCTCTCGCCGGGTCTGCTCCATCAGGGAATAATTTTTGTGTGCTTCGCTCAGTAACGATTGAAGTGTATCTTTGAGAGCCGTGTTTTTTGCCTTCTCGACTAAAGTTTTATAGACGCCCTCTGCTTGTCCGACCATGTCAGCCGCAAATCCCATGATTGCACCAAATGTGCTCAAACTCATAACAGACCTCTTTTCTGTAATATCCTTAATGCTATTAAACAAAATATTCGAAATTTCCCCTCACCCTTCCCCTCTCCCCATTGGGGAGAGGGAGAGAGGGAGTTATGTCCAGCGTTGAATCACCACTTTTGTATCCGTAAAGAACTGGAAGACCTCTCTTCCATGCCCTTTGATATCTCCAAAGAACGATCCCTTGGCTCCGCCGAAGGGGAAGAAGGACATCGGAGCGGCAATCCCCAGGTTGATTCCCATCATGCTGGCAACTGCTCGGTACTTGAATTCCCGGGCGGTCTTTCCGTTGGTCGTATAAAGACAGGTCGCATTCCCGTACTCGCTGTTCTCGATCAATGTCAGACCCTCGTCAAGATTCTTAACGCGAACCAGCGAAACAACAGGTCCAAAGATCTCTTCTTTGGCGATGGCCATCTCCGGACGAACCTCATCGAAGATGGTCGGGCCGATATAAAATCCATTTGGATATCCTTCGACTTTGATATTCCGGCCATCGAGGATCAGTTTTGCGCCTTCCTGAATTCCCTTTTCAATATAACCGAGAACCTTTTCTTTATGTTTCTTTGAGACGACAGGCCCCATCTGAATCCCTTCTTGAAGGCCATTGCCGACTTTAAGGGCCTTTGCTGCCGCAACAAATTTCTCTTTCAATTCTTTATAAACATCTCCTACCGCCACCAGCACTGAACCGGAAAGGCAGCGCTCTCCAGCACAGCCGTAAAAGGAAGTGATCATGGATGGCATGTTTCTATCCAGCTCCGCATCTGGCATGATCAGGACAAAGTTCTTCGCTCCGCCAAGCGACTGGACTCTCTTGCCTGTCTCTCCACAGACTTTATAAACATACCGGGCCGTTGAACTCTGGCCCACAAAGGAAATCCCCTTGATATCCGGATGATAAAGCATTCCGTTTACGGCATCTTTTGCTCCATGGACCATATTGATCACGCCTTCTGGAAATCCGCACTCATCAATCACCTCGAAAATCCGTGTCTGGGTCATGGGCACCTGTTCCGAGGGCTTCACAATATAGGTATTCCCGCAGACAACCGCATAGGGCAAGAACCACCAGGGTACCATGGCCGGAAAATTGAATGGAGCAATGACTCCGAAGACACCGATGGGCTGACGTTCGGCCGTGCAGTCGATCCCCTGGGCAATATCTTCGAGATTATAACCTGTCATCAGGGTGGTCACGC
>VGSD01000315.1 GCA_016875155.1 Deltaproteobacteria bacterium
TCCTTGGGATCTAAGAGAAGAAGTGCCACATCACACCGGTCAATCGTCCTGAGAGCTTCTACAATGCTATACTTCTCCAGCCGTAAACTGATCCGACTCTTTCTCCGGATCCCCGCAGTATCAATCAGCGTATATCTCTTCCCTTCCCTCTCAAACCGGGTATCAATCGAATCCCGTGTCGTACCCGGAGCCTCATCTACAAGCACCCTCCTGTATCCGAGAATGCGATTGACCAGCGAAGATTTCCCTACATTTGGCCTTCCTAACATCGCCACCTTTGTGGTGTCTTCATCTCTTTCCTCTTCAACCTCTCTGGGAAAAGATCCTATCACCTCATCCATCAAATCATTTACGCCATACCCATGCTCTGCTGAAATGGAAAAAAGGTTATCCACACCCAGTCCGTAAAATTCAAATACCTTCTCCTCTTTATGTGGCCCGTCAATCTTATTGACGATATAAAAGACGGGTTTATTCAGACGCCTAAGGATATCGCCAATTTCCTTGTCAGAGGGAGTGAAGCCTTCTTTCCCATCCATGACGAAGAGGATCACATCCGCTTCTTCTATGGCTAACTGACACTGTTCGCGCATCTGGACGAAAATCCGGTCTTTTGAGACCGGTTCAAACCCGCCTGTATCGATCAATGTAAAAGGACGGTCATCCCACATCACGTCGGCGTAATTTCGGTCGCGTGTAACGCCTGGCTCATCATAGACAATGGCCTTCATCCCACCAGCAATTCGATTAAACAAGGTGGATTTTCCAACATTGGGTCTTCCGACAATGGCTACAATGGGTTTCATGACTTATTGGCTCAACTGATTGAAATTCATTATAAAACAACCCTTCCAATCTCACAACAAAACCCTTTTCAAGTAGCTACCTTTTCCGTGCAACATTAAATACCTACGCTACAAGCGTTAAATTTTTTCCTTAACACTTGTAAGTATAAGGGTTCTCAAACTCTAAACCCTAAACACCAAATCTTAATATTTGAAATTCCCCCTCACCCTTCCCCTCTCCCCAGCGGGGAGAGGGAGAGGGTGAGGGGGTCCCGCGTTTCGCGGGATTAGAAGTAAATTCTCAGAATTAAATTCTAAGAATCTAAATAAACCCAAAATTCAAATGTCAAAACTTCAATCTTAGTCTGGAGGTTTAAGGGTTGTTTTGAGTTTTGAGTTTGTTCCATGTTGAGTTTATTTAGAGTTTAGAGTTTAGGATTTATTATAGCAGATCATATCTTCGGCAAAGTTTACTCATAAAGTTCATAAAGTTCTTGAAAATTCCGATGGGAATATATAGAATGGATTTTAGAAAATGAGAAATAAAATTTCGCTCTTACTTCTTGGCTTTATCCTCATGACCTTCATGGGGCCACGGGGAGGTCAATCCCAACCCGCCCCAGAAGAACTCCCCGATATAAAATTGCGGGAAATCACTTTCAGGGTTCGCGAGATCCAATCTTCTCCTTCGCCTTTGAAAATCTTGGAGATCTATGTTGAGGTTCTGAATAAGAGTCGGAGAATGGCCGCTCCTCCAAACTCCGTCAAAGCCGTTTTGTCTCAGAAAGAGGTGGTCTTCGAAGATCCAAAGCCTGCTGATGAATTTACCCTCACTCCCCAGGAAGCGAACCTTTCCGTCCCCTTGCCTCCCCTTACGGGAAGGGTGTTAGTTTTCGGGATCACCCTCCCAAAAGAGAAGATCGAGTCCATTACCTTCGAGATTCAGGTCAATCCCCCCGATGGAGACAGGAAAACAGTCAAATGGGAAGAACGCTGAGGTGATCTCTGATCGACATCTTGTGTGCTTCTGCAAATGCCTCGCTGGGGTAGTCTTTTCTATTTTAACCCGTTGTTGCAATGGATTTGGCCATTTAAGGCGGAGAAACCCTCCCCAACCCTACTGTGCAAATTGCTTCCTGAACTCTTCGCTTCCCTAATTTTAGAAAAAGGTGTATATTTCAACCGTAAATGAACATGGAATATGCTTCGACTGGCATCAACAATTCATTCTTGAATTACCCCTTTTCTATATAATATTGTTTGAAACGAATTTTTCTGGAAAGATTGCATGATACTCAAACACTTAGCCCCGTGCGAGGCGGCGTACGGCGCGGTATCGCATTTCTTTCCTATCGCAAAAACAAATCGGGTGAAGAGATCCTCGGGGTCGCTCAACTACCACGTTAGGTCTCATGATTTCCGAACTTTGCTAAGGCTTGAGGTAGACACTACGCCGAAACAGAAATCCAGCGCACAAATTCAGGTTGCGGATGGCGCGGGCGGTATGCGCCAAGTGGTTGATCTTCGCTTCGAAGCCGGCGAATGGCCGATCACGCTCGTTGTTTCCGTAAAGGAAGCTGAAAACTGGATGGCGCACCTTACCGCCGAAACGGAGGAACGTGGTTGGAATTCAAGTGCGTTTTCGCAGCTTGATGCTTCCGAGAACAGTGGAACCATCTCTGTGCGTACGACAAGCGGACCATCATCGGCGACGATAGACATCGTTTGGGAAAAGTCACGCGCTAAAGAATTGCGACTTCGGGCGCGACCGAGTGGCGAACCTCCACTATCCTTAGATGATGTGCAAGGCTTCATTAATGCAGTAAACGAAAGGGCGCGCACGGAGAAAATGCTTCGTGCTCATCGACGGGCTTTCCTAATGTACGACGGCCTCCCGTGGCGAGGTGAGCTCTGGCTTGATGATAACCACCGGCTCGGTCCACCCTCGAAGTACCCCGATACCTTGCTCGGGACGCAGATAGTTGTTGTGGATGCCATGATGGACGGGATCGGACAGCAGGGGGTCACAGCAAACTTTCAAAGGCGCCTCTACGAACTCCGTGTCTTCCTGAGCTTTGTTTTCGGGTTGAAAATCGAATTGAACAAGTCCGAACAAGTATGGGTTTACGATGTCAATAGTGAAGGCCAGATAAAAGACTGCATGCTTCGAAATACTGGCTATGTGGAGCTGTCGTCCCAAACAGAGTTTCCGGCGGTTGGATCCGCTCCGCCAGTAGCAAGGCGTGACGTGGCGCGCCCGGGTCTCGGCCCGTACGGAATATGGCCTGATATGCAAGAGGAATGGGTTCCGGCGGATATCGAGCAACTGTGGGAATCCTTCTTGCGTTTACCGAACCCTAAGTCCACGCAACTGTTGCATGCCGGTAATGCCTATCTGATTGCACAATCGATGTGGCCCGATCAGCGCACTGCCTATGCAGCCTTCCTCGTTGTTGCTTGCGAGGCGCTGAAGCCAACAGGCAGGCGATATGATCGGATGAATGTTTATGATGTCGTCGCCAGTCTTGTTGGCGTCGGCGATGCGGCGCAACTCCGTCGGCTATCTCTCCATCCGCAAAAGGTTCGCAGCGAGCATCTCCATCGGGGGAAACTCTCAGCAGGAGAGCTTCTCCCGATGTTAATGCATAATCACTTCATGGACCCTTCGTTTGACGAGATGCTTAGAATCTTGGCGAGAGTCTGTCGCATTTGTCTAATCGAATGGCTACGTCGCGAAGGCAAATACGAGGTCATCCGTCTTGCGCGCGAGAAGCATCGGACTGCGCCAGCGATCCGTGAGTTCATCAATAGACTTTTGCGGCGTTTGCGATTCGTGCAATGAGAGAACGAGTAATGGTATTCGGGAATGAGATCTAACCTCCGCTTCGACACGGACCCTTCACAGCGTCGCGTTGCCCCGCTGCGTCGGGCCGGTCAAGCGGGACGTTATACTTCCTTTCTTCCAATAATCATCAAGTTTAAAGGTTAGCTCACATCGAAGATAAGTAGGTGATTCCCGCAACCTGATTTTTTATTTTTTCTTCCTAAAACCCTTATTTGTTGCAGCGCAACAAGACGATCGCCCTATATCAAGGAGGCAGGTGTCAACCTCATCTATGTGGCAGATGATTCGAGACTGGGTATCATAACAAAAAAAATGGGGGAGTTTCATTCAGAGGGGGACACGGGCTTGATCAGTCAAACGTCTACCGCTATTTTACTTCTGAGGGACTGACGACGGCGGTGAGTTCGGGGATTGGCAGGCCGGCTATGAACAATATCATGAAGCTTCTGCCAGATCGGAAGACCATACTCACACCAACCGAAGGATATCAAAGAAACCC
>VGSD01000316.1 GCA_016875155.1 Deltaproteobacteria bacterium
GTATGTTTCGGATTACGCCAGATGCCCTTTGCCGGACCGTCCCCATTGATTACCGCACACTTACGCACGAGATGAAGAAGATTAAGAAGATCCTTGATGCCTCGCGCGCAATCGAGATTACCTCGCCCAGTGGGACCGATTTCCATGTCAAAATGGCCAATCGGGCCACCTTGCTTGCCCTCGGCTCGGTTCGCAAACCGGGGAAAATTGATTATATTCCCGCAGGAGCGATTGGAGTAGCTCCCCGGGAGGGGACGGCGGAGGGAAGAGCGGTCGTTGACGGAACCATTCTTGGGTTTGGACGTTGCCTGAAACCGGTGACCTTTGAGATTGAAAAAGGTAAAGTGGTGAAAGTGGCAGGGGGTCGTGGCTGGAAGGGCTTAGGAGAGCTCCTCGGACGGGATGAGAATGCTTCCTGGCTGTGTGAAATCGGGCTGGGTGTCAACCCAAAGGCAAGATTGGTCGGAGGGCCGGAGGACGAAAGGGTGCGGGGATCCATCCATTTTGGATTAGGGGAAAATAGGTACTTCGGAGGGACCCTTGCCAGTGCAAGCCACCTGGACGGAACCATGCTTCGTGCAACGCTCAAAGTGGATGGCAAAGAGCTTGTCAAAGACGGCAAACTTCTGATCTAAATTACCCCGCCCAATAAACCTTTCCTCAATCTTCATCGTATGAAATACGACTCACCTGCTCCACTCGTCGTTCTCCTTGATTAAGACAAAATGGGATAGAGAGATAGAAGACAGGTTCATAATAAATTTAATAGCCGTGGCAGGGTCAATGTAAACTCTGGCACATAGGTGATTAAAGCCAGAGCAAAAAGACAGGAAAGAAGGAAGGGTAATACTGCGACAACCACCCGGATGAATGGATCGCGGGATATGGCAGCAGCGGCAAACAGACAGACGGCCAAAGGCGGTGTCAGGAGGCCGATATTGAGGTTGACGATCATGATGATTCCGAAATGAACGGGATCGAGGCCAATTTCCGTAGCCAGGTGCGTCATCATCGGGGCAAAGAGAATGATCGATGCTGAGCAGTCCAGCCACATGCCGAGGATAATCAGGAATAGATTTATCAGTAAGAGCAGGACGATTTTGTTCTCGCTGATGGAATAGAATAATCCTTTTATTTTTTCCGGAACATTTTCAATCCCGAAAACCCACGCCAGGATGGCCCCACAACCTACGATCAACAGAAGTTTGACTGAAAACATGAAGGCTGTCCTAAAAATGGGGATATAGTCGCGGAGTTTAAGGGTTCGATAAAAGAGAGATGCGACGATGAAAGAGTAGAGCACGGCTGCTCCCGCTGCCTCGGTAGGTGTAAAAATCCCAACCAGAATGCCAAAAAGAATGATCGCTGGCATCATTAAAGGAACCAGGGCATCTCGTGTACCCAGAATCAGTTTTTTGGGAGTGATGGGAATGAGGGTTTTAGGATATTGTCTCCGCCTGGCAAGATAAGCGACGATCGCCATCTGTGAGAGACCCATTAATATCCCCGGAACGATCGCTCCAGCAAAAAGGGCGCCGACCGAGACACCGGTCACCGCGCCATAGATAACGATGATCATCGATGGAGGGATAATCGGGCCGATAATGGATGAGGCGGCAGTGACCGCAGCCGAGAAAGGTCCATCGTATCCCTGTTTCTTCATCGCCGGAATGAAGATGGATCCCAGGGCGGCAATATCTCCCAGGGCAACCCCGGTAATTCCGGCAAAGAGCATCGAGGCGAGGACATTGACATGGGCCAACCCACCCCTCCACCGGCCCACGATGAGATTACAGAAATCAACGATACGATCTGCAATCTTTCCCCGGGTCATAATCTCGCCGGCAAGGATGAAGAAAGGGATGCACATGAGGACGAAGGAGTCCATTCCCGCGAAAAGTTTTTGGGGAGCCATATCGAGGAATGTGACCTGGGGGAAAAAAAGGAGATAGAGAGAAGCCGAGAAACCCATGACAAAGGCAACGGGCATTCCGGCAAGGAGCAGGACGACAAAGATTAAAATCATCAAGCCGAGTGACATCTTTAGCCAGTTTTTGCCGTGGGGTCTATTCCCTGGTCTGATACGGGGTGATCCTGAAACTTTTCCATAGCCAATTGTCTGTCCTCTTCCTGAAGTTTTTCGGCAGGCCAGAACAACAGTCTATAAAAATCTTGGGCCAGGGCCTTTGTCGTGTAAACACCGATGAGGACTCCTCCGAGAGGAATCGCGATCATGGGCCATAATTTGCTGATCCGTAGCCCAGGGCTTTCGAATAGCCGGTTGAAATAGGCGATTTTGATTCCCTTGATCACTAAAATGATGACAAAAACGAGGATGCAGAGGCGAAAAAGTGTTTCCATGATCCTTCTTCCCCGGGGACCGGCCAGCATTGGAAGGAAGTCGATCCGAATGTGGTCATTTTTAGACTGCACCAGTGCCGCACCGATCATGACCATCCAGATCATGAGATACCGGACCAATTCTTCAGCCCATGCAAACGAATAATTGAGCAGGTATCTGGTAAATACTTGAAGGAGAACCACACAGGTCATCACAAGCAGGAAAAATATACAGATACTGCTCTCTACTCTCTCAAGGAAGCGAAGCGCTTCAAGAATTTTTTTCATAGTCTTTCATATGGACCGTCGAAGATCCTCTCTCTATATAAAGGGGAATGAAAAATGATCAACCCCACTGGTGAACATTCTTTTGAATGAATTTTTAATTTCAAAAAAGGCCACCGGGACGGGGCCCTGGAATAAAAATCGGCGCCCCCCTGAATTTTAGGAGGGGCACCGATACCACGGGGCCGAAGTGTTTGGCTTTATTTTGCAGCAGCCGCAGCCTGAAGCATTCCGTCCACCCATTCATTGCCCACTTCCTGGCGGAGCCATTCAACCACAGGACCCTGAGCTTTATTCTTAAATTGCTCTCTTTCTTTCAGGCTGGTCACGTAAACATCCATGCCTTGTTTTTTCAAATTATCAATAGCCATGTGGTCCGTATAACGGGAAACTCCACGGTTGACCGAAAGGGCAATCTTCTGGGCTTTATCAATCACCTGCTGAAGATCGGGTGGCAGAGATTGATAAAATTTTTCGTTGATGATCATGGTAGAAATGGCATAAACGTGATTGTCTACGGTGACATGTTTTTGGACCTGATGATATTTGAAAAGGTCGACGAGGGAGAGAGCATTCTCCTGCCCGTCAACGGTTTTGCTTTTCAGGGCTCCAAAAAGCTCACTAAAACTAATGGGAGTGGGGGAAGCGCCGAGACTCGAGACCATTGTCTGAAAGATGGGAGAGGGCATGACGCGGATTTTTAACCCCTTCATGTCGGCCGGGGTACGCACTCGGCGTTTTGAGTTGGTCCACTGTTTGAACCCGCCCGATTCCCACCAGTGGAGCACTCTCATTCCGGTCTTGTCCAGTAATTCTTTGTTTAGCTTTTGGATGAAGGGTCCATCATATAGCCGCCAGGCCTGATATTCATCCCCTAATAGATAGGGTATGGATAAAACCTGCACCGGTTTGAATACTTCCGCGAGAGCGCCTTCCGAAGGATTGGACCCCTGAATCTGTCCCATCATGACCTGTTTCAACATGTCCTCGGGACTTCCTAAAGCTCCTCCCCAGATCAGTTCTACTTGAATGCGGCCGTTGGATTGCCGTTCGACTTCATATTTAAAAATATTGTAATGAGTCGCCCAGAAACTGGGGTTCAGATCAGGAGCGGACAACCCAAACTTCATGACAACAGGGGAAGCCTCTACAAACGATGATAGTAAAACGAAAGGCAGGGTGAGGGAAAGAATCAAAAACCCATTCAACAATTTTCTCTTCATAAAATATCTCCTTCCTTAACTGTGAAATTTTACTATAAATAACGGAAATAATCTTTTTTGTCAAGGCATTTACAAGCTTGTATAAGCATGCTGCTTTGCATCTTGACGGGAATACGAGACAGAATGCGGAACTGTTCTTGATAAAGCTTCTCAATTCTGCTAAATCTAAATTGATGGTCTCGTAAAAAGTCACGAAGCGAGTTTCATTGAAACATAGCGATTAATGCGAAAGAAATTCATCATATCATTGGCAACAGGTGCTATCGCGTTAGCGAAT
>VGSD01000317.1 GCA_016875155.1 Deltaproteobacteria bacterium
TCCAGGGGCTAAAACAGATATTTAAAACCTCTGGCACAATCGTCATCTACCCCTCTTCTGGGACAGGGGCATGGGAAGCCTCTTTGGTCAATATCCTTTCTCCTGGTGATAAGATCTTGATGTTCGAAACAGGCTTCTTCGCAACCCAATGGAAAAATGTAGCTGCCCGTCTTGGTCTGGATGTTGAGTTCGTCCCCGGAGATTGGCGAAGTGGTGTTGATCCAGCCGTCGTTGAAACCAGGTTGATAGAAGACCCCCAAAAGGCCATCAAAGCCATTGCCATTGTCCATAATGAAACGTCCACCGGAGTCACCAGCCGTGTACCTGAAATTCGTAAGGCCATGGACCGAGTCGGTCATTCAGCTCTCCTGCTGGTGGACACGATCTCTTCACTTGCCTCAATTGATTACCGACATGACGAATGGAAGGTGGACGTCACCGTGGGATGTTCCCAAAAAGGCCTGATGCTTCCCCCGGGGCTCGGATTCAATGCAATCAGTGAAAAAGGCCTTGCTCAATCGAAATCAGCGAAGTTACCAAAATCTTACTGGGACTGGGAAGCCATGATCAATATCAACCGGTCCGGGTTTTTCCCCTTCACCCCTGCGACCAACCTCCTATTTGGTCTTCGGGAATCACTTCACATGCTGATGGAAGAAGGTCTGGAAAATGTCTTTGCCCGCCACGACCGTCTGGCTGAGGCGACACGATGTGCGGTCAGGTCATGGGAACTCGAACTGCTCTGCAGGAAGCCTGAGGAATATAGTTCCTCCCTGACGGCTGTGTTGATGCCCGAAGGACATAATGCCGACGCCTTTAGAAGGCTGATCTTGGAAAAATTCAATATGTCGCTTGGAAATGGTCTCGGGAAACTGGCAGGGAAAGTTTTCCGCATCGGTCATTTAGGAGACTTCAATGACCTCATGTTAGCCGGAACATTAAGCGGCATAGAGATGGGGCTAGCCATGGCAAACGTTCCTTTCTCCAAAGGCGGGGTGATGGCAGCGCTCGACTACCTCGCCAGCCATTGATCCCCTCTGTCTCATTTCACCAGAAGATAGATCGCAATGAGGATAATGAAAAGGGCGAATAGTTTTCGAAGAAGAAATGGGTGTGTTTTAAAAGAGACATAGGCCCCTGCTCTTGCGAGAAGCATAGTTCCTAAAGCAAGGGCCATTCCGCGCTGGAAATCCACGAAACCAATGTTTCCTGCTGGCAGGTCAGGATGCCCTATCCCATTCATGATATGACCCGCAGCCGAAAAAAAAGCGGTAATCACTATAGCCGCACTGGATGTCCCGATCGCCAGTTTGAGTGGCATTTTTAAAATCTGGTACATCATCGGTATGGTGACCACGCCACCGCCAATTCCAGCCAGCGCAGAAACAACTCCCGCAGTCAGTCCGACTCCGATGAGGCCAAAGGTACCTGGCTGCGAGGAAAGATTCAGTTTCTCCTGAGCCTTTGAGGCACTTTCAGTCAACATCCTCACGGCAGCCATCAGGACGATAAAGGCAAACGCAATTTGGAGATGTCTTCCGCTTAAAGCCGCTGCTACCCGCGTTGTCGAAAGGGCGGTCACGCAGCTGGCAAGTCCGATCATCAAGACCGCCCGCCAGTCAACATTGCCCTGCTTCCGGTGTTGGTAGGCGCTGGTCATCCCGCTGAAAACAACAACCAACAGGCTGGTTCCAATGGCGACATGGGTGAGGATGGAGGGAGACAGGTTTGAATGCTCATAACTGAAAATGAGGACCGGCACCAGGATAAACCCACCCCCCACACCAAAGAGGCCGGCCAGGAAACCAATTCCGCACCCCAGCCCAATAAAAATAAAAATTTCAATCAGTGACATTCGTAGGCTCGTTAGGATATCAGGATATCAGATTATCAGGTTGCAGGATACCAGAAGATCAGGATAGCAGGTTTGGTAACTCATCATTATTATGCCTTTCCTGATCCCCTGATATCCTGATTTCCTGATAACCTTCCCTCTACTCATACCTCAGCGCTTCAATCGGGTTGAGCAGAGAGGCTTTTCTGGCCGGGTAGAATCCGAAAAAGACGCCGACCGAGCCCGAAAAAAGAAAAGCAAGAAGGATCGCTTGAATGGAAAAGAGGGTTGGCCACTGGGTGATGCTCGACAGGATAAGGGTCCCTGCAATTCCAACTCCGATGCCAAGTAATCCACCCACCAGACTAAGCACCATGGATTCGATGAGAAATTGGAGAAGGATATCCTTTCCCTTTGCACCCACGGCGACCCTGATTCCAATCTCTCTGGTCCGCTCCGTGACCGATACGAGCATGATGTTCATGATCCCGATCCCGCCGACGATCAGAGAGATGGAGGCAATGGCCCCCAGGAGTAAGGACATTACTTTTGTCGATTCCTCTGCGCTGGAGGCAACCTCAGTAAGGTTTCTGACTGAAAAGTCATTCTCCTGGGCAGGTTGAAGTCGGTGCCTCTGCCGCAGAAGATCGACGATCTGACTTTCAACCTCTTTCATGACTTCCGGGCCATGGGCCTGAACGGATATCGATCTCACCATTCCTGGAAATTGCATCCCAAAGAGCCTTTTCTGGGCGGTGGTCAGAGGAACAAAAATGATATCATCCTGATCCTGCCCCCAGGCGGATTGTCCTTTCCCTGCGAGGGTGCCAATAACCGTGAATGGAAATTTTCTAATGCGCACAATCTGACCGATAGGATCAATCCCGCCAAAAAGATTGTCCACAACCGTCTTTCCAAGGATACATACTTTTGCTGCTCCATCAATATCCAGTTGTGTGAAAGAACGACCGGAAACAAATTGCCAATCTCTGATCTCAAACAGCTCTGAGGTCGACCCATGAACTACCGTCGACCAGTTCTGGTTTCCAAAGACAATCTGTGCAACTCCATTGTAGCTTGGAGCAACATACTTGACTCCCGGAATCTCCGTGGCGATTGCCTTGGCATCGTCTGCGGTCAGGGTTGGCACGGTTCCCGACCCCCATCGCATCCCACCACTCGTAGCACTCCCTGAAAGGACGACGAAGAGATTCGACCCCATACTCGCTATCTGGTCAGCAATCCTCTTCTTCGCTCCTGAACCAACAGCAATCATGGCAATGACTGCTCCCACGCCAATGACGATTCCAAGCATGGTCAGGGCCGAACGCATCTTATTGACCAGAAGGGCCCGTAACGCAATTCTCAGGCTTGCGAAAAGTGCCGTCATGATACGGAATCCTCCACGATCCTTCCATCTTTAAATAAAATCTTCCGTTTTCCGTAGGCTGCAATATCCTGCTCGTGAGTGATCATGACAATGGTAATCCCTATCTCCTGGTTAAGTTTTTTAAAGATGGTCATGATCTCTTCGCTCGTCTTAGAGTCAAGATTGCCGGTCGGCTCATCGGCTAAAAGGATGGAAGGTTGATTGACAAGGGCTCTTGCAATGGCTACCCGTTGTTGTTCCCCGCCGGAAAGCTGGCTCGGATGATGACGTTCCCTTCCCTTCAGGCCCACAGCAGAGAGAGCCTTCTCAGCCATCTCTTTCCTTTTTCTGGATGGGTGATGAGCATAGATAAGAGGGAGATGAACATTTTCAATCGCCGATGTCCTGGACAGTAGATTAAATCCCTGAAAGACAAAACCGATCTTCTGATTCCGTATCTCCGCCAATTCATCGCGAGAAAGGTGTTCCCCCTCGATGCCTTCCAGAAGATATTGGCCGCTGGTAGGACGATCCAAAAAGCCCAAGATATTCATGAAGGTCGATTTACCAGAGCCCGAAGCTCCCATGATGGCCACAAACTCACTCCGCTCGATGGACAGGGATACGCCCCGGAGTGCCTGGACCTCCATCTCCCCTAAAGAATATACCTTGACCAGATCTTTAATTTGAATGAGCGGTTCCATATCAAAGTCATATAGTCATATAGTCTTATAGTCGTATAGTCTTTTATGAAACCTGGAAAATTCTAAGACTAATGACTATAAGACTAAGCGACTATCCGACATATCAAAGTCATATAGTCGAATGGTCTTATAGTCGTATAGTAATTTATGAAACCTGGAAATCCTAAGACTAATGACTATAAGACTATCTGACAACCTTACCTCATTCCCTTTGTG
>VGSD01000318.1 GCA_016875155.1 Deltaproteobacteria bacterium
TCATTTAGGCAGAGAGTCATTTTATGACCTGTTATAAGAAAAGAAGAACCCGGTGAGGTCTGGTTTGTCTTCTAAAGCGGATTCGCCTAATCTGAATATCATTGATTCTGCCTTTGAGGCTTTTCGCCAGGCAAATCGGCAGCATCTCCACCATATCTGGCGGAGGGCTCAATCCGGGCATCTGGATGGTTTGAGGGAGGAAGAGACGCGGCTGGCCGAAGTGATGCTTGCGCACTCGGATGAGTATTTTAACCAATTTGAATTTGCCGATGTTTTGGCGGATCGAGAATTCCACCCCGAAAGCGAAGTCAATCCGTTCATGCATGTTGTGCTCCATGCTCTCCTGGAAAAACAAGTAAAGGATCGTGTGCCCATTGAGGCGCTCCAATTATACAACGCCATGCTCAGGAACGGATGCACAGCACATGAAGCGATCCACCTTCTTATGGGAATACTGCTTAAATTTCTATTCCCTATTTTGACGAAAAGAGGCAGGTTTGATCTCGACGGTTATCGCAAGCTTCTCAGGGTATACAAAACACAAAAACCAGATAAAATCATTGCATCTTTTAACAGCGAACCGGATTCTACCGACACTGAAGAAGTGGACGATAAGAAGTTTCAGGTATTTGATGAGATGCGATCCGCTATGAAGGAACAGACTTTTGAATCGATCGAGAAGGCTCAAGCCTTTGCGGATGCCTGGTTGCGAGAGAAAAATGCAGAGCCGAAATCTGAATTTCTTGGATTATCCCCAGAGCAGATGCATCGCTTGTTGTATCGAGTTTTCGAGGACACCTCAGACATTGTGGCACTTAATAGGGATCTTTTAAGCGATAAGATTCTGGAAATATCAATTGTCAAGGAAGCGGTCTACTTCTTAAGACGACTCGGAGAACTTCAACCTCTCAAGGCAACGGCCAAGGGAAATCTTCCGCGTGCCTTTGCCCGTGAAATTCATAACCGATTTCCTGAGAATCCGGTGTTCCCGTTCCGCATTTCGTCAGAAGAAGACGATATGAAATTATCGTCATTACGCCACATCTTGGATATGTGCGGGTGGATTAAGAAACGAAATCAGAAGTTTTATTTGACACGAAAAGGAAAGATTTTGAATGAAAAGGGGTTTGGTCCGGGTGATTTTCACCATCTCTTTAAGACATATACGAGAAAATATAACTGGGCATCCAGAGATTTTTACCCTGAGCTTCAGATCATTCAGCAGGCATTTTTATTTTCTTGCTATATTTTACATATGAAGGGAAAAACCGGCGCCAGTACAAATGAATTATCCACTTACTTTATGCAAACTTTTCCCGCAGTGATAAAGACCGAAGGAAGAGGTCTATCGTCGGAAGAGTTCCTTGAAATTGCGCAGCATTCCTTTTACGTTCGCTTTATTGAACGTTTCTGTGAATATTTCGGATTGGTTACGATCCAGAAGAGAGAAAAAAGATTTCTCCAACTCGACTACTTGATAAAAACAACTCCTTTCTTTGATGAATTGTTTCAATGGGAATAAGAAGGTGTACAGAACTCAAAGTTATACGAGTAATGTTTCCATAACTTTTGACTGAATTGTTCAGTCAAGTTTTTAGGGGGTCGGGGTGATCATTGGTGGAGAGACGTAAGGGGGAAAGATATGTACTACCTGAAATATACAGCAAGTACATCACATTCAAAATCAGGAAAGCCTCCGGGGAGTTTGTGGATGCAGAACTTTTCAATTTCGGGCCCGGGGGGATTAGCATAAAAAGCCGGCAGGAGTTATTGGTACATTCAACGATCGAATGCCTCATTTCAGCGCCTAAATCTCTTTCAAAGGAAATTCCCTTCACCGGAAAGATTAAATATTGTATCCAAGAGGAGTCAGGGGAAGATTTTCTGATCGGGGCAGAGATTATAGAAACGACCGACAAAATATGGTTTGACCTTTTTTTAAAGGTCCACGATTTTATAAAGGGAAGAATCGGGGAGATTTATTAACTGACCTAAAACCTAATTCAGAACTGCAGATTGACGGTGATGCTTTTTCGCTGAGTGAAACTTTCTAGCATCCCTTCCAGGGAGTATTCCCGACCAAAACCACTCTGTTTGAACCCGCCATAGGACTGACCCGGAACAATGCCCACACCCTGGTTGATCTGAACCCATCCTGATTCGATCCGATGGGCTGTGCGAAGGGCCTTTCCGATGTCGTGCGTCCAGATAAAGGCAGCCAAACCATAATGGCTTTCATTGGCCATGCGGATTGCCTCTTCCTCCTCTTTCCAAGGAATGGCAACCAACACAGGCCCGAAGATCTCCTCTCGGGCGATACGCCAGTCATTTTGGACATTGCCAATGATCGTGGGCTCCATGAAATAGCCCTGGGCCAGCGGCCCTTCTTTGGGCGGGAGGCCACCGGTCAGAAGGCGTGCCCCTTTCTGTTCGATTCCATCTTTCACAAAGAAACAGACCTTCTCGAATTGAGTCCGGTTGATGATGGCTCCCATATCGGTTGACTCATCGAGAGGATCTCCAATTTTAAGGCTTTTTAGTTTATTGACGAGTTTTTCCAGAAAGGGATCATAAATCGATTGATGAAGAAAGAGGCGCGAGCCTGCCGTGCAGGATTGGCCCTGTCTTGTAAATCGCATGGCGAGAAAGACCCCATCCACCACCTGCAGTTCATTTGCATCGGGAAAGACGATCTGCGGACTTTTACCACCGAGCTCAAGGGTGACTGGCACGATGCGCTCTGCTGCTGCCTCCATGATCGTCCTACCGATCTCGTAAGATCCAGTAAAGGTGAGTTTTCTCACGAGAGGATGTCTTGCCAGAGGGATGCCACACTCTGATCCAGTTCCAGTGATCACATTGAGCACCCCGGCCGGCAGTAATTCGGAACAGATCCGAGCGACCATAAGAACGGCGAGGGGTGCCTCTGAAGAGGGTTTGAGAATTAAGGTGTTTCCGGCGGTGATTGCCATGGCGATCTTTAATGCGGCAAGACCTACCGGCGAATTCCAGGGGACAATTCCTCCCACGACACCGATGGGCTCTCTCCGGGAATAACTGAGGAGGTTTTCTCCGAGCGGAACGGTCTCTCCCTTGATTTCACTTCCCAATCCTCCGAAGAAACGAAAGATGTCCGCAGCGAGCATAGCCTCTGGCCGGGATTGGGTGCGTATGGCATTTCCAGTTTCAAGGGCAGTGATGCGAGCGATTTCATTGGCTTTAACTTCGATCGCCTCGCCAATCTTGACAATCAACTTGCCCCGCTCACGAGGGCTGACCCGTTTCCACTCTTCAAAGGCCTTGGCAGCGGCCTGTACGGCTCGATCCACATCTGCTGATTTTGCACGGGGGACTTCTCCGGCGATCGAACCCTTCCGGCTCGGATTTTCAACCGGGATAAATTCACCGCCGGAACTCTCAACCCAC
This sequence comes from Deltaproteobacteria bacterium, assembly GCA_016875155.1. Next base: position 3,427 of record VGSD01000318.1, read on the forward strand.
TGGCCATTGATCAGCATCAGTTGGCGATCTAAATCCATTAATTTCGCGTTCCTATCCTATTGTATGATTGGCCAGTTTTTCGAGGACCGTCACAATAGAAGAATGATCCAGTTCGCTTCCTCCCTGTGCAGCCAGGGAATTAAAGAGTTCCTGTGCCGTGGCTGTATTGGGCAAACTCAATCCCATGCTCCGTGCGGACTGAAGAGCGATGTTCAAATCTTTCTGATGAAGCCGGACACGAAAACCCGGATTGAAGGTTCGCTTGATCATCCTCTCTCCATGGAGTTCGAGAATACGGCTCTGGGCAAATCCTCCCAAGAGTGCCGCCCGAACTTTTATCGGGTCAGCGCCTGCCTTGGAAGCAAAGAGAAGAGCTTCTGCCACTGCCTCAAGGGTGAGAGCCACAACGATCTGGTTGGCCACCTTGCAGGTCTGACCATCTCCATTGCCACCGACATGAACGATGTTCTTCCCCATCAATTCAAAGAAGGGCTTGATTTGATTGAATACTTCTGCTTTTCCTCCTACCATGATCGAGAGCGTGGCATTCTCAGCTCCGACCTGGCCTCCTGATACCGGCGCATCGAGCATCTCCACGCCCATTGCGGCCAGCTTCTTTGCGAATTCCTTGGTCGCAAGCGGTGAGATCGAGCTCATATCCACCACGATGGAACCTGGCTTTA
>VGSD01000319.1 GCA_016875155.1 Deltaproteobacteria bacterium
TAGGTCCGTTCATCGACCAGCGAAAGGTTGGATATCATCGGTTGGTTGATAAGAGGAATCTTCCGTATTCTGTCTAATCTCTGCGCAATCTGTTCCAGAGCTTCATCGCTTGTCATCCAATTCAATTTATCAAAAGCTTTTAAATTCAGTGGAAGGCTGTAACTCCGTAATGTCTTCTTCCGTTCAACATTATAAAACTGTTCAAAATATGACATCATCAATTCTCGCAGACTTCGATAAACTGGTTCCCGAAACCGCAATCCGACAAAATTCGATTTGGCCACCGCACCCCAGTGGCCATTCCGTTTGAATAATGCCAGTAGGTGATCGTCATCTCTCCCGTTTGGGACCATTTCTAAAATAAGGGGGGGATGCCCCAGGTGTCGCAAGGCTGCTGCTGCAAACAGAGCCCCGTCAAAACAGTGCGCAACCCTTTCCCTAAGGACACGCACAGGGCAACGGTATGCATGCTCCGTGCTGTAGGGAATCTCATCCAGAAATGCCTGAATTCGGGTGGGGGTGGTGAGGGTTTCAAAAAATTGTCGTTCGGATTGGTTCAGGCGTTGTTTAAAAAGGAAAAGGGCTGACATTGGAGACCTTTCATATCAAATTTAAATGAGACTGGCAAGAAAAATTTAAGTGCTACGAATAAATCCATTTGTGGCCTTGACAGTTAATGGAAGATCATTCTACCCTATATAAAACCCAACAAGAAGGAGGTTGTTATGTAACGTCTGATTATCGTGATCGGAATTCTTGTTTTAGTAGTGGCTTTTGCCTATGCTCGAGCACCGAAGAGCGATTATCAATGGACAGGATCAGTCGTCGAAGTGGACCATGACTATATCATCGTCCAAAAGGGAGATGAAAAATGGGAATTTGCTCATGACAAAGATACAAAGACAACCGGAACCCTGAAAGCCGGGGCCAAAGTGACAGTAAAATACCTCATGAAAGCCACCAGCATCGAAGTTAAAGAAGAAGCTAAAAAACCAGAGCCCAAAAAGAAATAATTTTGTTTCTCAATCTCTGGAATCTGCGAAGGCGGATAGAGGAAATAGAAAAACTGGGCACCGAAACCTTACTTGGATTAGCTGTAGGAATTGGTTTGAGTGCCGCTTGCGGCTTCAGGGTATTTGTTCCATTACTCGCCATCAATATCGCCGCTCTCACCGGATATCTCCATCTGGCCCCGGGCTTCGAATGGATCGGGAGTTATCCTGCGACCATTGCTTTCGGAACTGCAACCGTTGTAGAAATCCTCGCCTACTATATTCCGTGGTTAGATCATCTGCTGGATCTGATCACATCCCCTGCTGCCATCGTTGCAGGGACAATAGCGACAGCTTCAATGGTCACGGAACTTTCCCCCTTTCTGAAATGGACGTTAGCCATTATCGCAGGCGGAGGGGTTGCTGCATTATTTCAGGGAGCCACTGTCGCACTTCGAACCAAATCCTCAGCGTTCACTGGAGGATTGGGAAACCCTCTGATCTCCACCGTTGAGGTGGTCGGATCAATGGTCACTTCCCTCCTGGCCATTATCGTCCCGATTTTATGTCTTCTGCTCCTTGCCTTTTTTTGTTTTTGGATCATCCGTAAAACGGGCCGTTTCTTTCTGGGAAGGATAAAAATAAAGTAGGAGGCTCACTTGCCATTCTTAATGAAAAAAGGGTTCCTTTATGAGTTAGAGGATGCTTTGAAGAATCTGATGGATTATGATGTCATTTTCATCGGGGAGGAACATGGATCCCCGATGTCACACCGTGCAGAATTACTCATCCTCAAAGGCTTATCGAAACGGGACCCCAAACTCGTCCTGGCTCTTGAAATGTTTGAGCGCGATGTTCAGGAAACGCTCGATGCCTACCTCAAAGGAGGTATTCCAGAAAAAACATTTCTTAAACAATCGCGGCCCTGGCCGGACTACAAAAGGGATTATCGTCCCCTTATTGAATGGGCAAAAAAGAAAAAGATTCCAGTGATTGCAGCAAACATCCCCCGAAGGGCAGCCGCCGCCGTATCCATGGCAAACAAGATCTCCTCCGATGTCATAGGGCAAGACAAGATCTACCTTCCTAAAACCGTATATCTCAAATCAAAAGAATATTACAGGCGGTTTGTTTCATCGATGGAAGAAATGGACCCCTCTACACCTATGAAAGGAATCAACCTCGATGGGCTTTACAAGGCACAGGTCTTAAAAGATGCGGTCATGGCCGCTTCGCTCGAACCTTTTTTAAAACGCCGGGTTCTCTTCTGTTGCGGCCATTTTCATTCCGACTATCATCTTGGCATTCCATACCAGTTAAAAAAGAACCACCCGACACTCAGAATCGCAGTCATCGCCACGGCCGCAACAGTAGACCCTCTGCCCATGAAAGGCCGCTCAAGGGTTGCAGATTTCATTTGGGTTGAGGAGTAGATTCAGATCAGAGTTTGTTACTCAGAAGACTTTTTTGGAAGACCAGTCTGATTCCGCGATATTCCCCACAGTCAATGGGTTAAGCATCACTTTATTTTTCTTAATGAATACATGTGAAACTATATTGACAACTGAATCAAATTAAGTTTAGATGGTATCGGGTTGGATGAAATATCTTTTTTAAAATCAATGACCTAATTCAACCTGCCACTCCATTCGAAAGGGAAATCCCATGCCACTTCAAATCGGTTTTGATAATGAGAGGTATCTTGCGGAGCAGACGGCCGCAATCATGGAGCGGGTGACCCGTTTTGATAATAAGCTATATCTCGAATTTGGCGGAAAATTGTTATTCGACTACCATGCCTCCCGGGTATTGCCGGGCTTTGACCCCAATGTGAAGATGCGGTTGCTTCAGAAACTCCGGGATAAATCCGAAGTGGTCCTATGCATCTATGCCGGAGACATCGAACGGAAAAAGGTGAGGGCCGATTTTGGCATCACCTACGATTCGGATGCCTTGAAATTGATCGATGATCTTAGGGATTGGAAAATTGAAGTGGTCGGGGTGGTCATTACCCGTTATGAGAACCAACCTGCTGCAACCATGTTCAAAAAGAAATTGGAACGCAGAAACATCCGAGTCTATACCCATCCATTTACCAAGGGATACCCGACGGATGTGGATACCATCGTGAGCGATGAGGGGTATGGCGCCAATGAATATATTCATACCACCAAACCCATCGTAGTGGTCACAGGACCCGGCCCCAATAGTGGAAAACTCGCTACCTGCCTGTCCCAGATCTACCATGAATACCGTCGGGAAAACCATGCGGGGTATGCCAAATTCGAAACGTTTCCCATCTGGAATCTTCCATTAAAGCATCCTGTCAATATCGCATACGAGGCAGCCACAGCAGACATCAAAGACTTCAATATGATCGATTCCTTTCATCTCGAAGCCTATGATGAAAAGGCAGTCAACTACAACCGGGATGTTGAGGCTTTCCCTGTGCTCAGGCGGATTATCGAAAAAATCACGAGAGAGCATTCTTTTTATAAATCGCCTACGGATATGGGGGTCAATCGGGCGGGTTTTGGAATTATTGATGATGAGGCGGTTAGAAACGCCTCTATCCAGGAGATTATCCGGCGGTATTTCCGTTACGCCTGCGAATATGCCATTGGATTTACAGATAAAGAGACGGTCCAGAGAGTCGAACTCCTGCTGGAAGACCTGGATGCAAAAACAGAAGACCGTATCGTTGTCAAATTTGCAAGACAGGCAGCCCTCGATGCTGAGAAAAATGGCAAGGGGAATGAAGGCATCTATTGTGGCGCTGCCATTCAACTATCCAACGGTATGATCATTACAGGGAAAAATTCTACATTGATGCATTCCGCCTCTGCGCTGGTTCTGAATGCGGTGAAACATTTAGCCAACATCCCTGATACCATCCACCTCCTGCCTCCCAATATTATGGAATCGATCAGCCACTTCAAAAAGGATGTGCTCCGTGGAAAAATGGTAAGTCTCGATCTTGAGGAAACGCTGATCGCCCTGAGCATCAGCGCTACGATGAACCCGGCTGCTCAGATGGCCGTTGAAAAGTTAAAAGAGTTGTCTGGTTGCGAGGTGCATATGACCCACATCCCCACTCCGGGCGATGAGGCCGGACT
>VGSD01000320.1 GCA_016875155.1 Deltaproteobacteria bacterium
TCAAGGAGTAATTGACCCATCTATTTCCACCACTCACTCCTGCTGTTTCTCTGAAAGTTGTAAATGACCCCCCTTCAGCCGAAAGGCTGAATTTTGGCTTTCCCTCTCCTTTTTTAGTGATGATGTTAATCACACCCCCAATGGCATCGGACCCATAGAGAGTACTCTGGGGACCCCGAAGGATTTCAATCCGTTCGACGTTGTCCACTGTCAAATTGGCAAAATCAAAGGATCGCCCAGGAGACATGGAATCATTTACTTCTACGCCATCGATCAAAACTAAAGTATGTTCTGAATTGGCTCCACGAATGAAAACGGCTGTTTCTTTCCCGGGTCCTCCAGTTCGGGCGACATTGATCCCTGGTGCTTCCCTGAGGAGGTCCAGGACATAAGCCTTCTTTTTTCTCTCCACTTCCTGAGAAGAAATGACTGTTACAGAACTCGCAATTTCTTCAACAGGTGTTTCAATTCGGGTGGCAGTGACGACGATTTTTTCGAGGATGATCTCCTTTTCCTGTGCGGAGAGCGAGACAGGGATCGAAATGAGAAATGTGAATAAAGCGATAAGTAAAATAGAGTGTTTCATAAAACACCTCCCTGAAAAATTTTGTTTACCCCTAATCCTATCGGTTCAGGGGCGTGCCCTAAACCTGACAGGTTTAGGGCAGGGGAGGAAGGGTCTCAAAAAAAATCCCCAGCCTTCTTATAGGAAGACCGGGGATTTTACCCGCATGTACCCTTCACAGTCTTTGCCTCGAAGACTTCTTGGTGAAGCGTACCCAGGCAAGGTTTTCTGACTCTCCCGACCTTAACTCGCCTTCCCATCCTGCCCCTTCGATCCTTTGACAAGCTCAGGACTCAGGGCTTCGGACAGTGGCTTTTCGTGTTAAAGCACTTATCCCGAATAAGTTTCGGGATCGGGATTACAGCGGCGGGTCCGTCCCCGAATTTAACGGGGTTCCCTACACCCGGATACCACCTATTCAACTGGTTTCCATTTAACAAATTACAGAAAGAATTGTCAAGGATTTTTCATGCAAATCCAATTTGTCTCAGGAATTTTTCAACTTCCTCTAAGTCAGGGATTCCGGTTCTGCCGCCGAGGCCTCGGCATTTGAGGCTGGCGACAGCATTGGCAAATCTTAGAATCTCTTTTACCTCCCAGTTTCGAAGGAGGCCATAGATAAATCCCGCATGAAAGACGTCACCTGCGCCTGTCGTATCAACCGCCTTGATAGGAAATCCCCTTGAGTGAACGATCTGTCCATCTACCAGAGCCATGGCCCCTTCTTCTCCCAGGGTGGTGCAGAGAAATCCATTCGTATGTTTTTGAAGTTCGAGAAGGGCTTGCTCTCGGTTCGAAATACCTGTGTAGAGTGATGGAAATTGTGAGGAGGTGATGACAAAGTCAATCTCTTTAATCAATTCCTTAGTGAGAGGCTCGACCTTATCGATGTCGATCACTGTGGGAATTCCTTCTTGCTTTGCCCATCGAGCACACTGAATGGCAGCATGGATATCGTGGCCATCCAGGTGGAGGATTTTGCCAGAACAAACCTCTTCCTTTCGAAGCTCTCCCTTACGATACATCAATCGTTCATCTCGATCCCAGAGGATTGTCCGCTCACCGGAGAGGCCATCCACAAGGATCACAGCAAACTGGTTGGTGGCATCGGGTTCGATCATCACCGAAGAGACATCCACTCCCTCCTGACGAATCGAATCAAGAGAGAAAGAGCCGAGTTCATCTTCTCCAATTTTTCCAATATATTTTGTCTTGACTCCCCATCGGGCAAGAGCCACCAGGGCTGTGGCGACCTGGCCTCCTCCCTGCTTAGAGAATTGACGAATCCTCATCTTCGAGTTGAGCGTAGGAAATTCTGGGACAACGGTGAGGAAGTCTACCGAGTTGAGGCCCATTCCCACCACCTCAAAAGGCTTGTTGTGAGGTTGAAGATTGAATCGCATGGGTTTCTTTTACAAACTTTTACGCGATTTTTCAAGGTCTTCAATACCTATTCTCCCCACTCACTTCCTATGATCTCTGCTCCCAGAGAGGGTTAGGAGTAATCAGTAACCACCTATTGCAACAGCAAGAAAAATTGTGATATAAATTGCAAAAGGTGGATCTATGTTTAATATCGGAGTACCAGAACTTCTGATCATCGGAGCGATTGCGCTAATCGTCTTCGGGCCGAATAAACTTCCGGAACTGGCCAAGGCTTTTGGTAGGGCGATGCGGGAGTTTAAGAAGGCGACCGAAGAAGTGAAGGAGAGTTTCGAGGCTGAGACCAGAGATCTAGAGGAGATAAAGAGCACTGTCGCGGATGAGAATATCCTGGGAGATCTCGCCAAGGAAATATCCACACTGGAAGAGCCTTCTCCAGAAACCGTGACAACCGAAGAACCTACTCGAGAGGCTGTGTCAGCCGAAGAGGTTCCTCTGGAGGTTTTAGGACAGGCAGAGACCTCCTCCGCCGAGGAGGCCGTTACTTCCCCTGAAGACAAAGAAGGTGTAGAGAAGAAAGAGGAGGGATCGGAAGGGAAAAAAGAAGGGGTTCCCTCCCATGGATGAAAAGAAACAACCCTTAACTTCTCACCTCCAAGAGCTGAGAAAACGCCTCGTCCTTTCCTTTATTGCGGTCGGTGTCGGTTTTGTCATCTGTTATGCTTTTTCCGAAAAGCTTTTTGCCATTCTTTCCCAACCCCTTCTCAAGATGATGCCTTCCGGAGGAACACTCATCTTCACGAGTGTGGCTGAAGCCTTTTTCACTTATATGAAGGTAGCCTTTATCGCAGGAATCATCCTGACTTCTCCTTTTGTCCTCTTTCAGGTATGGGCTTTTGTGGCTCCTGGGCTTTATCGTCATGAAAAGCGGTATGTGATCCCCTTTGTGGTCGCTGGTTCGTTCTTCTTCGTTCTGGGAATTCTCTTTGCCTATTTTGCCGCCATCCCCATCGGGTTTAAATTTCTTCTCGGATATGCGACTGATTTCATCAAACCCATGCCGAGCATGAAGGAGTACCTCTCCTTCAGCATCAAATTTCTGCTGGCTTTTGGTCTGGTATTCGAGTTTCCGGTAGTCCTGGTCCTCCTTGCGCGCATCGGCGTGGTTGATGCGAAGACCTTGGCACGACACAGAAAATATGCCATTCTCCTGATCTTCATCTTTGCGGCGGTCATGACCCCACCTGATATCATCTCCCAGTTGCTCATGGCCATTCCCCTGATGGGGCTTTATGAGTTGAGCATTCTTCTCTCCAAAGTTTTCGGAAAGAAGAAACCGATTCCTCCAACCACCGAATAGTACCATGGCAGAGTCTCACTATAAGATTTCACGATGGCCGGAGAAGGACAGACCAAGAGAGCGGTTGCTTCAGCAGGGACCCCAGCAACTTACAGAAGCCGAACTCCTGGGGATTCTCATTGGAAAGGGGACAAAGAAGAAGACCGCGATCGATCTGGCAAGGGAGCTCCTAGATCGATACGAGTCCCTTGAAAATCTCTTCACCCGTTCTCCTTCTGAATTGATGAAGATCAAGGGCATTGGGTTTGCCAAGGCAGCAACACTTTCAGCGGCCTTCCAGTTGGTCAGGCGGATTCAATCACAAAAAAGCAAAGACCGGCCTTCCTTCAAGCGAGCTAGAGATGTGGCCGATTATTACCTCCCTTTGATGAAAGATTTAAGGAAGGAGGTTTTTAAGATTCTTCTTCTCAATCGTGCGAATCGGTTGATTAAGGAAGTGACGATCTCCGAAGGGACACTCGATGCAAGTATTGTCCATCCAAGGGATGTCTTTCGTGAGGCCCTTCTGGAATCGGCTGCAGGGGTCATCCTTCTTCACAACCATCCGAGTGGCAACCCTGCTCCGAGTGAAGACGATATCCGAATTACCAAGCAGTTGGTAGAGGCAGGCAAGGTGATGGGGATCAAGGTTTATGATCATATCATTGTGGGAGAAAAGGATCACCGCAGTCTAGCAGATGAAGGGCTCATCTAAAATCAGTTCGGAGTAATTAGTTCGCCCCGATATAATCGGGGCAGGGAGTTCGGAATTCGGATTTGACTTAGATTCCGCAATCCACAATTTG
>VGSD01000321.1 GCA_016875155.1 Deltaproteobacteria bacterium
ATATCACTGTACTATTGGTAGCCTTAGCTGCAAAACGCTCCGGACATGAAGATAAAATTCGTTTCGTTAAATCATTCATCCCTACCCTCTCCCGAGAGGCTTCAAAAACAATTTCGTGAAGCCCTATTTGCCAAAGGGAGGAAAAAATAGTTCTGATGCCTCAAGACAAACTCCAACAAGCCTCTGGTGAACCTTTCTATTGGAATCAGTTATCTCAACTTCCTCCCGATGATGTCTGCCGTCGCACGGGTGCAACCTATTCTCCCTCCTGGAAAGGATTCCTTCTCTCTGTCTATCAACTTAGGTATCTGGTTATTCCCGAGGCCCGAAAGATATTGAGGATGGAGCAGAATGATCAGGCTATTGAGGAAGATCTCCACCCCTATTTCACGCTCATGGTTCTCGTCTATCTGACCGGAGCCAAAACGATTCCACTCGAGGGGAAATGGGTCAGCGAAAAGGACCTCAAGGGAGGGTTCGATTTTTTTCAGGGTCCTCATGGTCTCCGGGTGAGAGAGCTGGAGAATATGTATGGAAAAGATGGGGAAACCTTTCTTAAGGCAGGCAGACGACTGGGGGGAAAAGAGATATCCTATGGAAACAAGGCATTTGTCTTGGATGTGTTTCCCAGAATCCCGCTCACCTACCTCCTCTGGGAAGGAAATGAGGAGTTTCCTCCCAAGATTCGAGTCCTATTCGATTCGACAATCCAGTCACATCTTCCTCTTGATATCATCTGGGGTATGGTTGCTGAAACGAGCCGCCGCCTGGCAGAACAACCCGTGAAGAAAGTGAAGAAGGTTGATTCTTGATCGGATTCGTGTTAATGGAAATTTTTAAAAGGAGTGAAAAACTGGATGGTGGTTGAGAAAATGATTCTCCCCAAAAGGCCTCTGGGAAAAACAGGAGTGGAAATCTCGATCCTCGGGTTGGGCGGAGAAGGAATTCTCAGGACTCATGATGAAGAGGAGAAGGCGGTCCCTCTCATCGACCGTGCGCTCGATCTGGGAATCACTTACTTCGAGTCAGCCCGGGCTTATGCGAGCAGTGAATCCTATTATGGGATGGCCCTCAAGGAAAGGCGGAAGGATATTTTCCTGGCCAGCAAATCGCACGAACGAACCGGAGACGGAACCCTGAAGCAACTTGAGGTCACTCTTAAAAACATGAAGACCGATTTTCTTGACCTCTGGATGATCCACGATGTGAGGACTCCAAAGGATGTGGAGCAGATCTTCGGACCAAAAGGGGCGATTAAAGCCTTTGAAGCAGCTAAACGGAATAAATTGGTCCGGCTTATCGGGATTTCCGGCCACCGAAACCCCACCATTCTCTCGCGAGCCCTCAATCTCTTTCCCTTCGATGTCGTGCTCATGCCAGTGAATCCAGCCGAACCCCATTACTGGTCGTTCCTGGGAGAGGTTCTCCCAAAAGCAATGGACAAGGGGATGGGAATCTTGGGGATGAAGACTCTCTCGCGCGGGGTCTGCGTGAAGATTTTCGGGAACGAATCCGTCGAAACGTTTCTACGTTTTGCCCTGACCCAACCGATTTCAGCGGCTGTGGTGGGCTGTGATACCATCGAACAACTGGAAATGAATGTCTGGTTGGCGCAATCTTTTCAACCCATGGATCAGGAGGACCAGACTGTGCTGATTAACAAGGTTAAGTCCTATTCCCGCGAGATGATGTATTATAAACTTTAATTTAGCCCTCGTCCTTTCCAACCCTGATGAAAAAACCGCTTATCCTCTGGCACTTCTCTAGACCTCTGTGTTATTCTTAAACAGAAAAGGAGAAGGCTTGTGAAACCCATATCGTTAGAAATTGTTACAAAGGTAGTCACTTTTTTTAACCACTGCCCCCATTGCGAGGTCATTTTTGATGAAGCCGGGCTGGACCAGAAGTTCCATCAAAAAGAACTGGAAGAGTATCCCTCAGATTTAAAAGAGGAGTATGCAAAACTCTCAGATTGGATACGGGAATTGATCCGGCTCTACAAGCATCGTCTCCTCATCAGACTAATTGATGTTCAATCGCCTGTCGGAATTTATAAATCCCTGCGTTATCGGATTCGAACCTATCCTACGTTCATTATCGATGGGAAAGAGACCTACGCGGGATGGGATAAAATCCGGCTTGAGAGCCTTCTCGATAAGTATATTCAGAAGGCTTACCCGTCAAAACATCGACATCTTCAACCTTCTCATCCTTAGGAGGAGAGCTCTGAAAAACTAGTTTTCGCTCCCTGATTACCTAGATTTGAAAAACAGATTACACAGATTCTTTGATTTCAAAGTACTCTAAAAGTACTCTAATCGATGTAATAGGAACCTAATCTGTGTTATCAGAGATTTTTGGACTTTTTCAGAAATCTCAGGAGAGCTTTTTGGGAAAAGGCGGACGATTCGGTAAGTATGGAGAACAGAAGAGGTTCGAACGATTGCGGCAGAAGAAATGCCGTCCACTTGTTTTAAAAACCACTTCAACATTCCCTGCCAAGAAAAGTCCTAAGCGTTGAGGCCTATGGACACAAACAGAGCGAAATTATAATGTCTTCAGCAACTCTTCGGCTGTATCCCGAAGGTCACTATGAGTGGCGGTCATTGCCAGGATATCGAGTTTTGCCTTAAAACCCTGTTTCTCCATGGGTGATCTCGCCTCATAAAGAGGTTTCATCGCATGGATGGCCTCTAAAACCTTCTCCGGATCGGAGTAATCCAGGAGAAGCGAGAGCGTGTGCCAATCATCGGGTAACCCATACTGATCCAAATAGTTTTTGACCGTTTCGTTGAACTGTTCTGTGCCATGGAAACGATCAATATCCCCTTGCGCTTTCTTATGCTTCTTCGTTCCTTTCTTTCCCATGAAGAGTTTATCTGCCTCCTTTCGATACTTCTTCATCACCCACTCGGACCGTCGAGACCTCTCCCTCTCTTGGGGGGGCTCTTTGGGAGCATGGGGGCTCCGGTCTCTCCTCCGGTCAATCTCCCTCCACGAAATCTGCTCCCTCTCATCTTCATCATGATACCGCGACATCGGCTTCCTTCCTTTCACCCTCTTATGGACTTTTTCTCTCCTCTGCCCTCTTCCTCTCGGCTCCTTGATGAGTAAAGACAAGCGTGATCACCTCACCTCGGACGCCGAATCTCTCAAGTTTTTTTCCGTTGAAAACCACATCAACGCCACCGGCATTCCCGATCAAAAGTTCGATCCGGTGGGTTGCCTGATAAGAATTGCCTTCTCCGGGCTTGAAGAGGACTTCTGTTTTCGACTGGTCATCAATTTGAACCTGTACCCATGTCTCTTCAATAGCTCTGATCTCAAGCGCGAAAGGTTTTTCTTCGATAGGAGGAGAGGCTTCCTGGGTTTGAGTGTTCGGGATGATGGAAATGGTTTCGCGGGTTTGCTGCATGTTCGAAAGAGGTTCCACTGGGGGACCAGACAAATAGGGATGGAAAAAATAGGAAATTATAAAACTGATGGCAATGACTCCAGAAACGATCCATATCTGTTTCCAATTCCATATGAACTTATTTAAAGGTTTCCAATCAGGTTTCCTTTCTGGTTTTTTTTCTGGTTTCCTTTCGGGTTTCTTCTCAGATTTCTTCTCAGGCTTCTTTTCGGGTTTCCTTTCCAGCTTAACTTCAGGTTTTGATTCTGGTTTTACTTCAGGTTTCATTTCAGGAGGGATGATCGACTCTCCTTTTATAGAACGTTCATAGCGGAGGAGGACATCGTGGGGATCAAGTCCGATAGATTTGGCATATGCGGAAAGAAACCCTTTAATATAAACTGGAGAGGGAAGGAGCTCAAGCCTATCCTCCTCAATGGCCTTGAGGAAGCGTTCTCTCACTTTCGTTTTTTTGGCCAACTCCCTCAGGGAGATATTCTTAAGCTCCCGTTCCCCCTTGAGGAATTGCCCTAAAGTTTCTTTCTCCCTTACCAATGGATCATCTCCCTTGGGGTGAATAACCCAGTTCATCGAGGGCGTGAGGATCCCGGGTCCAGTCTCTTTCTACCTTCACCCACAATTCCAGAAAAACCCTCCTTCCAAGAAAGGCTTCGATCTCTTTTCGTGCCGTCTCTCAG
>VGSD01000322.1 GCA_016875155.1 Deltaproteobacteria bacterium
ACATTCATCACCCGGATCATCAGATACCTGGACCTCCCGGGCGCTCCGTCATCTTTCCGGACATCTCGATTCGTTGAAGAGTTGGGAAGCTTATCGGAACCGAGATCGTTACCGCCGAGCCATCAACGACTTGAATCGGCTTCTCAGGGTAGCACCGAACACGAGCAGCGTTCGTGTGGGGTTGGCAAACTATGAACATGACACTCTCTCTCCGGTCAGGAGCATGGATCTGATCCGGGCCTTAGAAAATCCAGAGGACAATCCTTTCTATTCCTATTTTCAAAAACGGCTCACCGACCTTCTTAAAGTGCAACAGCCTTCCTGGATTGGTTTCTCGCTTAACTACTTAAGTCAAGCGCTATCCACCTTTGCCATGATTGGCTTTCTCAGGCGGAATTATCCAGGAGTAAAAATTGTTTTGGGCGGAGGTCTTGTCACCTCCTGGATGAGAAGGCCTCATTGGAAAAATCCTTTTCAAGGACTGGTGGATCATCTTGTGGCTGGACCAGGGGAGGAACTGTTGCTTTCACTCATGGGTATAAGGAAGGCAGAAGATATCCCGTATACACCAAGTTATGATTCTTTACCTCTAAAGGATTACTTTGCTCCTGGACCCATTCTTCCCTATAGCGCTTCAAGCGGGTGTTATTGGAACAGGTGCTCCTTTTGCCCGGAAAGGGCTGAAGGAAATCCTTATGTTCCTGTTCCAATGAATGAGGTGGTCCGCGATCTACATAGGCTGGTTGAAAGAGCCAAACCAGTTCTGATCCATCTTCTCGATAACGCTGTCAGTCCCTCACTGATGAAAGCAATGATGGAACAACCACCCGGTGTCCCCTGGTATGGCTTTGCCAGGGTAACCCGTCATCTGATGGATCAGGATTTCTGTGTAGGATTGAAACAATCGGGATGTGCAATGTTAAAGCTTGGCTTGGAGTCAGGAGATCAGAACGTTCTCGACACCTTACAAAAAGGGATTCAACTTGAAGAGGCCTCACTCGCTTTGAAGAATCTAAAAAAGGCAGGCATTGCCACCTATGTCTATCTTCTTTTTGGAACTCCCTCGGAGGGGATTGAGGAAGCAAGAAGGACACTGGAGTTTATTGTGAAGCATCAGGAGTGCATTGGTTTTCTCAATCTCGCCATCTTCAATATGCCGATCTACGGACCAGAAGTCGAACAGATTGAGACAGAAGCCTTTTACGAAGGAGACCTCTCCCTTTATACCAGTTTCGATCATCCGAAGAGATGGAACCGACCACTGGTTAGACAATTTCTGGACAAGGAATTCAAGCGACACCCTGCCATTGCCTCAATTTTAAGAAGAGATCCACCTGTATTTACTTCGAACCACGCCCCATTTTTTGTGATAGATAAATGGAGATAAGATGTTGAGGTAATGAGAAGATTAAGGGATGGAGAGAAAGGATGATGCGGAGATAATGGGTAGTTTAGTTTTTACTATCTTTCTTTAGATTCTTTCATTCCGAGTTAATCCTTAAACCAGGCAATACTCCTGATAAATCAAATGGAGGCGCTGGTCAGCGGCTCGCGCGCTCCTTCGTGTCCAGAACCCAGGTCACTTTTAGCCCACCCGGGAAAAGAGGGGGTCCAACCTTCTCAGCAACCATAGCTGCCTTTGTGTTGATGGAATAAAAGCTGCCTCCACCACCGGAGGCTAGGACCGGAACCGAGAAGCTACCGAAGCTCCCCCCTTTGTCCCAGAGGGCTTCGATAATACCGCCGGCGAGCGAATCATCTCCATCCTTGCCGGCGGCTTCAAGCTGACGCACCAGCGCGGCAAAGGGGGTAGAACCAACAGCAGAATGGTAGGGTATGCGTAGGGACACTTGGCAGATGGTTTTGTCTTCAAATGTGTTTTCGCCGGTTGAGTCCCGGACCTTGGTTACCACATGCCCCGGGGCGTCGGGCCACATGAGCACAGGACCTTCCACACCGAAGTTGGTCGCCCCGTACTTCTTGCTGACCGCGACGTCCCGATAGGGTCCTTTGCGAGGCGTGGATCTGGGGTCCGAAAGCGCAAATGTATATGTCGACGTCGAGACCTGTTTGGCCCCCCTGTCGACTTCGGTCACGACGTGCTTGCCTTCTACATACCAGGTTCTCACGTCGACCTTTGGCTGATAGACTTCGGTAAATCGCGCCTGGAGGGTCAGGCTTTCCTTGAGCTCACGGTTCTGGTCGCGTTCGGTGTGAGTGCCGCTGATGCTAACCTCCACCTCCACCCGCGAGTATTTCAGCACAACGGTTTTTCCATCAGGGTACATCAGAGCCGAGGGGAGGCGATTGGTTTGTACGCTCTGCGCGTGTGAATGAATCACCACCCCTAACACCAACATCACCAAAACAGGGCCTGCTAACCAGATGGGCATACGCCGTAACCACAGCAGTTGCATGTTCGCACCTCCGACGTTTGCAAATGAACAACAGGGATAAAAAGCCTACACACTGACACCCGATCCTACGGCCATCTCCTGCCTCTTTCCTCCAGAGAGTACCGCTTTATTAGTTCTGCTGGCCTTATTTCTTTACCAGCTCAACCCTTCGGTTCTTGGCTCTTCCTTCTTCGGTCTTGTTATCGGCAATAGGCTTGTCCTGACCGTGTCCCAAGGCGCTCAGGCGTTTCGCATCAATCCCTTGAGCCACAATCGCCGAAACAACTGACTTTGCCCGGTCATCCGAGAGTGTTTTGTTCGATTTTGAATTCCCCACGTTGTCTGTATGGCCTTCCACGCTAATCTTCAGACCGGGATTCGCCTTCATCATCTCTACAATCTGATTGATAATTGACTTGGATTCAGGTTTAATGGTCGATTTGCCGGTATCAAAGTTTATGTAAAGAGCGACATGACCATCCCGGTTCAGCGCGTCAAGCATTGCGCTGGCTGTTACATCCTGCTTCATCGCCTCTTTTGCTACGACGATGAGGTAGTAATCGTTCCCTTCATTAAAAGGCGCAATCTCAAGCCAAAGCTCGTTTCCTCCTTTGATGACCTTTCCAATCATCATGCGGCCGCCACAGTTTTCTGCACAGTCCGCGCCCGAACACTGCCCCTCAAAGACTATGGTGCCCCCCATGTTCTTGATAGCATTCTCATAGTTTCGTGAAATCTGGAGTTCACTGGACTGTTTGGCACCTTCTTTCAGCGTGTATGCCCTGTAATGCCTCTTCCCCTCTACTGTCGTGCAATTCTTGCCGTTAAAAAAACGGTAGTCAGCGAACTCCTGGTCTGTTCCTTCAACAATTTTATAGTTCGGCATTCCAGTAAAATACGGTGTGTCCTTCAGTTCAGATTGGGCCCCTGCCAGAGAGAACATCCCGAAAACAATGAGACCAATAAATCCAATCCTAAAAATATTTCTTGTCTTGTTGGCCATATTTCCTCCTTGAGTTAAATTTCAAGACATCATTTCATATTATCCCTTTTTTGGGCTCAGATGATGATTTATGTATTGCACAATATAAAAAGGAAAGAGATAAAAACTGTTTTTGGGATGAGCTGAATATATAAAGACATGAGTAAAATGTCAAGAAAAATCAAGACATTGGAGTGTTGAGTTTACTCTCAAAGGAACGCCATACTCGCCAAAGGGCTTGAGAAGCTGAGTCAAGACCATCGCAGGAAGATCTTTGTCTTCAAGAGTGGGCAATCAATCCCTCATATGGATAGATCATCTCTTTTGCCCTAAAAATCCATTTTCCACTAAGCTCACATAGGATTGTTCGGTTAATTGAAGCTTGGAGAGAAGGGTTTATGCCATAATCAGAGACAAACCAAACTTTACTGTTTCATTTCGGAAGAGAATTGTTAGCAAAAATATCAGGCATGAATTTCTCTGTTGGAAGATTGTTAAACTTATTTTTTGCCACTCTACTGGACAGGGATAAATAAAACCCCTGATCATTGTTTCTAAAGACTCGAGAGGTTAAAGAGGGATTTCCAGATAGAAATAATTTATAATAAAGGCAAACTTTTTCCGAGAAACTTCCCAATTTTTTAAGACCACTGAGAAAGAACCAGCATTTCTAAGGTTATCACCCATGAAAC
>VGSD01000323.1 GCA_016875155.1 Deltaproteobacteria bacterium
TGACCAAACCATTTTTAAGTTTCGAATTTTGTTCATTGAAATTTATTTGGGATTTGGTATTTGGAATTTGGTGCTTAACATTTTCCGCCTGCCTTCCAATGTTTAATGATACCTTATCCTCGGGTCCAGATACGAATAGAGGATGTCCACGATCAGGTTGACAAAGATAAACACCGTAGCCACCAACAGAACGACTCCTTGAACCACTGGATAGTCACGCGAAAGGATCGCTTCGACTAAAAGTCGCCCGATCCCAGGCCAGGCAAAGACGATCTCCGTCAGCACGGCGCCGCCCAGAAGTGTTCCGGTCTGTAGTCCGATCACTGTCACTACGGGAATAAGTGCGTTTTTCAGGGCATGACGTGAGATGACCACTTTTTCCGCCAGCCCCTTTGCTCTCGCAGTTCGAATATAGTCAAGCCGGATGACTTCGAGCATGCTCGAACGTGTCATCCGGGCAATGATGGCTGTAGAATTGGCACCAAGGGTGATGGCTGGAAGGATGAGGTGTTTGAAACTCTCCGCACCTACCGCAGGAAACCAGCCCAGTTTAATGGAGAAGAGAAGCATGAGCATCAGCCCCAGCCAGAAGACCGGCATGGATAGTCCAAAGAGCGCCACGAGCATGCTGAAATAGTCGAATTTCGAATTCTGTTTTACGCCTGCAATGATCCCAGCGGTCACTCCAAAGACGGTTGCCACCAGGATGCTCGCCAGGGCAAGTAGAAGGGTATTGGGAAATCTCGACATGATCTCTCTCATGACCGGAAGTCCTGTCCGGTTTGAGGTACCGAGATCTCCTTCAAAAATATTTCCAATAAAGAGGAGGTATTGTTGAACCGGATGTTTATCCAACCCGAGTTGAATCCTCACCTGATCAACCACATCTTTCGTTGCATGGGGGCCTGCTAAAACAACTGCAGGATCACCGGGAAGTACTCGAACGATAGTGAAGATGATCAGAGAGATCCCGAAGAGAACCGGGATCATGATGAGGAGTCTTCGGATGATATATTGACCAGACATATCTGTGTTGAATTACCTATGATTCAAAAAGAAAGGGGCTGACCCTTTCCTTAACAGATTCTGAAGAAAAAATCAGCCCCTTTCATCGAAGGCTTTTCTTTTTATTCGATCCATGCCTCTTTGGCGATGACCCTCTCTGTTGGGTGAACGATGATGCCCTTCACATTTGCTCTGGTTCCCACCATCTGAACTTCGCTATGGAGGAAGAGCCAGGGGGCTTCCTCGTTGATCAGGGTTAAGGCTTCTTTGTAAAGTCTCTTCCGTTCTTCTGGATTGGCCGTGCTTCGTGCCCCATCCAGCAATTGATCCAGCCTTTCATTCTTATAGAACGAGGCATTCATCCCCTTCTTAGGCCATTCACCCGAGTGAAAAAGAGTATAAAGGCCATAGTCTGCATCACCGGTGACGCACCCCCAACCGAGCATGTAGATCTTGTGCGTCACCTGTTCTTTCTCAAGGAGGATAGAAGGCAGATAGCTTCCCCATTCCATCATCTTGATTTCTGCTCTTATCCCTACCTTCAGTAAATCTGCAGCCACGGCTGTTGCCACTGATGCATCCATATAATACCGGCCAACTGCAGGATGAAGGGTTGTCTCAAATCCCTTTGGAAAACCTGCTTCAGCCAATAAAGCTTTTGCTTTTTCAACATTATATTCATAGGTCTTGATGGGCGCATAGCCAAAGATACCCGGGCTGATGGCCGCATCAGAGACACGTCCCACTCCACCAAGCACATGCTTTACGATAGCCTCTTTGTTAACAGCATAGTTGATGGCCTGCCTGACCCGTTTATCCTGAAAAGGTTCCTTCAACGTGTTAAATCCAAGATAGATAGTCCTGACGCTTGCCGCGCTCAAAACCGAAAGCTTATTGTCGGCTTTCAACCTCGGAATGTCGAAGGGGGGAATCCGGACAGCCACATGAACCTCACCTGTTTCCAGAGCCACCACCCTGGAGGCATCATCAGGAATCACACGCCATGTCACCTCTTCGAGAACAGCCTTCTTTCCCCAGTAGTTATCATTTCGAGCCATGACAAACTTGTTTCCAGGAACCCATTCTTTAAACATGAATAAACCCGTTCCAATCGGTTTTGGCACCGGTTTATCCCAGGATGCCTTGAGGGCTGCCGGGCTCATGATTCCAGTGGCCTGATGGGTTAGGTTACTGACCAGGGCGGCAAAAGGCATCTTGGTCTTTAGCTTTACGGTGTATTCATCCACAACCGTCACTGTTGAGATTGGCGCCACTAAAAATCTAAACCGGATGGCAACCTTGGTATCAAGCAGACGATCAAAATTGACCTTCACTGCCTCTGCATTAAATGGGGTGCCATCATGAAATGTAATTCCTTTTCTCAGTTTCAAAGTAAATTCTGTGGCATCGGGTGAAACCTCCCATTTCTCAGCCAGCCGAGGCACAATCTCACCTTTTGGGGTGAGTTCAAGAAGCGATTCAATCATATGATCCAAAATGGTAAAGGTGGGAGCATCCAATGCCATGTGTGTATCCATGGTAAGGGCATCTGTTCCCGAAGCAACCATCAATTTCTGCGCAACCTTTGGTTTGGGTTTGGCAGCCACAGGTTTTGGTTTTTCTGCGGGTTTGGCTTTTACCTCAGCAGGCTTGGTCTGGGCAGATGGCGTTTCTAACAACCCCATAGTGAGGTAAAATAAGAAACCCAGCGCAAGTAACACGACAAGTCCTGAAATCCTCTTTTTTCTAAAATCCATTCTCATCTTCATTCCTCCTCTCAGAATCTAAACGATTACTTTTAACCTGTAATTATTTTTAACTGATTACTGTCCACTGGTCACTTGGACCTTCTATTCACCCCCTCTCTTTTATCATTCCTATCGTTAGAATCATCCAATGATAAATGCCCAAACGACCCCAATTTACAGAAATTCCTTTTTGAAGTCAAATCATTTTATTCAGGTGATGAACCAAGAGACATGTAACTTTTGTAATTCTTATTAACCAACTTATCGAAGATCTTCGTATCTCTTAGAAATCGATTCATAAATTGAAGTGCCGATTCGATTATTTCCGGCTGACCGATCACCCCATCGCTGCCGAAAAGGACTCGATCTTGATAGCGTTGGATAAAGTTTTTATAGGCCTCCGGGTCTTTTTCCATATATGCGGTCAAAGAGGACATATCCGTGTAGCAATTGGGATATCGATCTAACAGACGAGAGACAGCCTTTCTGGAATATCCGAAATGGGGAATATTAAAATGGGTCCTCGGAAAACTCCTGATCATCTCTTCAACAAAGTCTCCGTACCTTTTTAAATCGACATGCATCAGAATAGGCATGCTCAGAAAGGATGCCTGTTCGATGATCAACGAGGTGATTTTCTCGGATTGTTTGCATGTTCGGCCAAACGCCTCCTCCATTCCCCCTATCCGGAATTCTCTGTCTTCTTCTGGAACATAAAGAAGTTTAATGCCTCGAAACCCCTTCTGCTTGTATCGTTTGATCTTCTCATCGGTATGATTCTCCATAAAGCGGGCATCCAAAAAGGGAATCATCTTCAGGTGATGGGGTAAGTTGATCGCTTCAAATGGGTCCTTTTGATTTTCAAGAGCCTGCTGATCGACAAGAGGATGATAGATCCCGGGGATCATCTTAAGACATGTCTCTATTTCCGCGGGAAATTCACTCATGACCAAAATGTTGATACCACCAAAACCGGCCCCTTCCAAAAGTCCGATTTTTTGCTGGAGCTCGCCTAAGGAACAGTTATAAATGAAATGAATATGCGAATCATAATATTCCATGGTAAAATGCCATTCGTCTCATCCTTTCTTTAATATTTCTAAAACTCGATCCCGATAGTCATTGCTTTTCTCATCAGCCGGAACCACTTCAATCTCTGAGGGAGACGACGCTCCCAAACCAAGTTCCACTGCCCTTGCAATCTGTTCCTGGTCAAAGATCTTCGGTTTCATAATGCTTTCGTTGCTTCCGAGTAATTTTAATATGGCAACACCAACAGCATCAATGGCAATACGGTCAGTGGAGGCGAGGA
>VGSD01000324.1 GCA_016875155.1 Deltaproteobacteria bacterium
GTACGAAATAACATTTTACTCGAGAATATCAGCGTCACTTTAAACGCCATGAAAATCCGATTTAAACAAAGTATTCTCGATACTTACCTTGACCAATTATGGGCTTAAAAAAATGCAAGACTTTAGTAAAGTGACTAAAATGAACTAAAGTGAGGTGAAGCTAAAACTTATGAACAACAAAGAATTTTCAAAACTACTTGAAAAGAGGACTCGTGACTTTGCTGTAAGGATTATTCGATTGTCAATTGCTTTGCCTAATACACCTGAGGGTAGAGAGATAAGAAAACAAATTACTAAATCAGGGACTTCTGTTGGAGCAAACTATCGTGAGGCCAACAGGGCCAGAAGCAGAGCTGATTTTAAAAATAAGATTAGCATCTGTGAGAGCGAATCAAGTGAAACGCAGTATTGGTTGGAAGTCATTGGAGACCTGAAGTGGTTACCTTGGGAAAGATTGAAACCCGAATATGACGAATGTAGTGAATTGTTAGCAATTTTTTCCTCTATTGGTAAAAAATAACTTTAGTCACTTTAGCTCACTTGCAACTTTAGTCACTTTTTAAAGGTTCAATATGAAAGAACTGATTCAAAACATCCTTGATCTGGCCAAGTTGAAAAAAGTGGACTATGCCGACATCCGGGTCGTTCACCGCCGGACCGAAGAGATCGGAGTGAAGAATGGCAATGTAGAAGCCTTCACCTCTGATGAGGATTCCGGATGCGGGATCAGAGTCCTATTCCGCGGATCCTGGGGATTTGCCTCCAGTTCCAAAGTCACAAAGACAGAGATGGAGACTGTTTTTACAAAAGCGTTGAAGATTGCCAGAGCAAGTTATCAAGCCAGAGGAAATGAAATCGTTTTCTCCCCTGCCTCTCAAAGGGTGGATCGATACAGGACTCCTTTTTCTAGCGATCCCTTTGAGGTTCCCTCTGAAAAAAAACTAAATCTTCTCTTAACATCCGATGAGATCATCCGGAGAAATAGAAATGTGAAGATTTCAGAAGCCTTTATGGGGGGGTATAAAACAGAAAAAATCTTTGCCTCCACAGAAGGTTCCTACATTGAACAGGAAATCATTGAATGCGGGGCAGGAATTACTGCAACAGCCATTAATGGAGGAGAGGTTCAGGTGCGATCCTATCCAAACTCATTCAGAGGAAATTTTGGAACGAGGGGGTATGAATGGATCGAGATGCTGGCACTTCAGAGCCATGCTGAAAGAATTGCAGAAGAAGCGGTTCGCCTTCTTTCAGCGAAACCCTGCCCATCGAAGGTGACGACTCTCATCCTGGATGGTTCCCAGTTAGCCCTTCAGATTCATGAATCCATCGGCCATCCCATTGAACTGGATCGGGTACTTGGAACAGAGGCGAGTTATGCGGGGACCAGTTTTGTCAAACCAGAGATGGTGGGTTCTTTTAAGTATGGTGCAGATATCGTCAATGTTGTGGCTGATGCGACTTATCCAGGAGGATTGGGGACTTTCGGTTTTGATGATGAAGGTGTCCAGGCCCAGAGGGTTCCCATCATCTCAAAGGGGGTCTTAGTCAATCTTCTCACATCGAGAGAGACGGCCCACGTTCTCGGCAAAGAAAGCAACGGTACGATGAGAGCAGATGGTTGGAATCGAATTCCCCTGATCCGTATGACGAACATCAATTTGGAGCCGGGGGAATGGACCCTCGACGATATGATCTCCGATACAGAAGAAGGGATTTATTTAAGTACGAATCGGAGCTGGTCGATCGATGATAAGAGAATCAATTTTCAGTTTGGCGCGGAGGTGGGGTGGGAGATCAAAAAAGGAAGAATCGGAGAGATGATCAAGAACCCCACTTATACGGGGATTACCCCACAGTTCTGGAATTCCTGTGATGCCATTGCCGACCGAAACCACTGGCAGATGTGGGGAACGCCAAACTGTGGAAAGGGAGAGCCCGGGCAGGTGGCCCATGTAGGAC
The DNA here is from genome assembly GCA_016875155.1 of Deltaproteobacteria bacterium. The sequence continues at coordinate 1,963 of VGSD01000324.1, forward strand.
ATGGTGCCGCCCCGGCAAGATTCAGGAATGTTCAGGTAGGAGTGATGAAAGGATAAGCACCAAATCCCAAAAACCAATAACCAAATAATAACCAAACTCCAATAACCGAAATATCCCCCTCTCCCCTTGGGGGAGAGGGTATGGGTGAGGGGTAATTGGTGTTTGGTAATTGGATATTATTTGGAGCTTGCCTGCCTGCTGCAGGCAGGGAATTTGGTGATTGGAATTTTTATTTTTCTTTTTTGGTGACGTCTTCGGCGTAGCCTTCCCGGAAACCTTCAACGACCTTCTCAGAAACCTTCTTGGTTGCTTTAAATATCTTTTTCAACCCTTCCTTAAATAACTCTTTGGCTTCTTCGAGCTCTTCTTTCTTTTCTTCCATCAATCCCGAACCTATTTGGCAGCCGGAGGTTTTTGTGGCGGCATTTTATCAGCCATCTGTTTCATCCTATCAAGCTGCGCTCTCAAACGATTTGCCCTTTCGCTGTTCGTATCAACTTTCAGATATTCTTCCCAAGCCTTGATGGCGCCTTTAACATCCTGTTTGTCGTGGAGCAGGACAATGCCGATATTGTAACGGCTGTTGATATGCTTGGGATCACTCTGAGCGGCTTTTTGAAACTCTTCAATCGCCCGGTTGAAATCTCCTAAGGCTCTATACATAATTCCCATATCTGTTCTCACATCTGCATTGTCCGGTTTGACTGACAGATACTGGCTGTAAGCCTCAATGGCTTCCTTGGGCTGTCTGGAATCGAAGTAAAGGTTACCGAGTTCAACCAGGGCAGGCAGGTTCTTGGGATCTTTTTTGATAATATCCTTCAGACTTTGAATCTTCAAATTGAGCTCCGCCGGGTCAGGAGTAGGATCAGAGCCAGGTGGCGGGGCTTGCGGGAGAGCCATCTGGGGCTTTTGAACCGTCGCCACTTTTTCTACTCCTTTTGTCCCTTTCAAAATCGCTACGGTTGCGCCAGCGATGAAACCCACAAGAAATGCAATCACAATAAACAGAATCGCTGTCTCTTTTTTCATCAAAGTTTCTCCTCTTTTTAAAAAATTTTAGCTCATCCAGGTTGATTATTCAAGCTAAAGAACGAATTAGAATTTCTCCAAATAATAAACCCCGTTAGAAAGAGCAGAACTTTGCTTACGCCCTCTCTAACGGGGTGAATATAGAAATTGTTTAGAACGATCCCTCTAAAGATTCACTGCTTTTGATTTTTAGCCGTTTCCGTGGTAAAAATGAATTATGGATTGATTCAACATTTAGAGAGGAGAATACCCATGAAGTGCTATATCTGTGCGAAGCTGGGAGTGGAGACAGATGCCGTGGCCATCTGCATGGTCTGCGGAATGGGGCTCTGTCTGGGACATGCCTTTAAGGAGGCTTTAGCCGTAAAGGACATTGTTGACTGGGGATTCGGGAAAGAAGAATTCGTTTATCCGCATACGATCCCGCGGTTCATCTGTGCAGAATGCAAACTGGCCATGGAACAGAGGAAGAAGGCGCCTCCAAAGTAACAAAAGGATTAAGTGATCTAAAGTGACTAAAGTGAAAAAATTCAGGACCATAATAAAGATTGTTTTTTGATCGTAAATTGTAGATAATCTAACTATGAAAAAGATCTTAGTGGTTGAAGATGAAGAGGGGTTAAGACTTCTCTATCAGGAGGAACTTGCGGCAGAGGGTTACGAGATCATCACTGCCCGGAATGGAAAAGAAGCCATCCAAAAGTTGGAAGAGGGGAAGCCTGACCTGATCATTCTCGACATCGTCATGCCTGTAATGGATGGAATGGAGGCGCTTGGCCGGATTGTTGGAAAAGACAGAAAGATCCCTATCATCCTCAACAGCTCTTACTCCGGATATCGCGAGGATTTCATGAGCTGGGTGGCCGATGCCTACGTGACGAAATCGAGCGATCTCGAGGAACTGAAAGCCAAAGTGAAAGAGCTTCTGGAAAAAGGTAAGGCAAGATGAAGAAGGTCGTCACCATGCTCCTCGCAGGGGGGCGAGGCGAAAGGCTCTATCCCCTGACCCGTGATCGGGCCAAACCGGCTGTCCCTTTCGGTGCTAT
>VGSD01000325.1 GCA_016875155.1 Deltaproteobacteria bacterium
CCGAAGGATCGCCCTCTGTCACAACGTCGGTGTGGCATTCGAACATCAGGCAGGGCCCTTCTTCTTGCCCTTGGAGGATTCCGATGACATTGGGAGAACCTGGCTCCACCTCTTCGACAACCACATCGAGCCCCATCTCCTCCAGGTAATGGGCAACGAAGAGAGCCACTTTCTCTTCACTCCCTCTGTCCTGACGCCTTACGCTCGGGATTCTAATCAACTCCTGTGTCAGCTGAATTAACTCATCTCTTTTAATTTCTTTGATGATACGATCATGTTTCAACGGTATTCTCCTTTGGAGATTGTTTAATAGGGTTCAAGGATTCGAGGGTTCATGGGTTCAAGTATCTATTGATAAGGGGTTAACTTGACCCCTCGACCCCTTGGCCCCTTGCTCCTTTCTATATTCCCTTCTGAATTCGTGACAGCTTCGGGTCAAGCATATCCCTCAATCCGTCTCCAAGGAGATTAAATCCCAAAACAGCCAGGGCAATAGCACATCCCGGAAAGATGGCTACATAAGGAGAAGTTCCCATAAAAGTCTGAGCCTCGTTTAGCATCCTTCCCCAGCTCGCATGTGGAGGTTGGGTTCCCAGCCCGAGATAGCTCAGTCCTGCCTCTGCCAGAATCGCAATGGCAAACTGAACTGTTGCTTGAATGATAAGAGGAGAGAGAATGTTGGGAAGGATATATCTCCAGATGATTCCTGTATTGCTCCTGCCAATGGCTCTGGCAGAGGTCACATAATCCCTTTCCCAGATGGAAAGGGAGGTGGCCCGGGTTAACCTCGCAAAGATTGGAATGTTAAAAATCCCTATGGCGATCATACTATTGATGACGCCAGGCCCTAAGATGGAGGTGATGAGTATAGCGCTCAGCACAGCCGGAAACCCATAGAGCACATCTGACACTCTCATGATCACTTCATCCATCCACCGTTTGTAAAAAGCGGCTAGAGAACCAAGGAAAATACCAAAAACAAGGCCGATGGAAACTGCAACCAGGCCCACGATGATCGAATTGACCGCTCCCTTCATCACCCGACTCAGGATATCCCTTCCGTATTGATCTGTTCCAAGCCAGTGATATCGACCGGGAGCTTCAAAGCGTTCGGAAAGGTTCATCCGGTTCGGATCGAAGGGAGTGAAGACGAAACTGAGAAGGGCGGTCAGAAGAATGATCAGGGTGATCAAAAATCCGATCGTGAAGTTGATGTTTCGAAATGGGCGATGAATAACCATTTTTTTCTCTGTGTCATGCTGAACTTGGTTCAGCATCTGGTTTAAGAACCTCAGAAATCGTTAGACCCTGAAACAAGTTCAGGGTGACAAACCAAGGTTTCATTCCTGTCTTAAAATGTTGGATTTCACCTTTCGCAATTTGCAATAACATCATCCATACCTGATCCTCGGATCAAGGTAACGGTAGGCCACATCGATCACAAAATTGATCACCACGATCACCATGGCGATCAGAAGGATTACTCCCTGGATCACTGGGAGGTCTCTCTGGCCAATCGCCTCAAAAACCAGCCTTCCCACTCCGGGGAGATGAAAGACATTTTCAATGATGATGGCGCCCGCTAAAAGATCTCCTGCCTGAAGCCCGATGATGGTCACAACCGGGATGATCGCATTCCGGAAGGCATGCTTGTAAACGACGATTCTCTTCGGCAAACCCTTACTTCTGGCTGTTCGGATATAGTCCTCACCAAGCACCTCGAGCATAGAGGATCGAGTCATCCGGGTCAGCACCGCAGCCCTCACAAAGCCGAGTGAAAAGGCAGGAAGAAGGAGAGATTGCAATGCCTTGACCGGATCCGTTTGCCAGGCCTGGAATCCGCCTGCAGGTAACCAGTGAAGCGTCACCGCAAAGAGAAGGATCAGGAGAATGCCTGCCCAGAAAGCAGGTATTGCCAGACCAATCTGTGAGAAGACCATGACTCCATAGTCTCCAAACCGGTTTCGATGAAGCGAGGAGTAGATGCCCATCGGGATCGAAATGAAAATGGCAAAAAGCATTGCCAGAATCGCCAGGGGGATCGTCACCTGAAGACGTGAAAAAATAAGCGAGGTGATCGAAACGCCATAGGTGATGGATCGGCCAAAATCACCCATCGCCAGATGTTTCATATAATGAAGGTATTGAACGATTGCAGGGCGATCCAGCCCCATCTGCTGTCTTAAATTCCGAAGTGTCTCAGGGGTAGCGTTAATGCCAAGGATGATCTGGGCCGGATCTCCGGGGATGACCATGAGGATGGCAAAGATGATGATCGATACCAGCAGGAGAGTGACTATCAGGATGAGGGTTCGCTTGATGAGATAGGTTGCCATTTTCTTGTGGGGAAAGAAAAGGCCCGAAGTCTTCAAGGAAACACCCCAGGCCTATAAATTATTTGAACTTTTCGATTGTAGATTTTGATTTTCCAAATCCGCAATCCGCAATCTAAAATCTGCAATGTCTCATTTCTGTATCCAGACCTCGGTCACATCCTGAGCGGTCATGGGGTAGTCCTTCCACCAGTTCATCACCTCTTTCTTCATTGTGGGAAGGCTGGGCATGACAAATAAGAATCCATTGACCGCATCCTCGGTGATCATCTTCTGAAGAGCAATATAGAGTTCTCTTCTCAGTTTCGGATTAGGCTCCATCTCTGCCTTTTTGAGCGTCTCCTGAAATTTCGGGTTGTCGTAACGGAAGTAGTATTTCGGATTGGCATAGATGTCAATGTCGAACGGCTCCGAGTGGCCAATTACTGTGAGATCGAAGTCCGCATTCCTTAAGACACGATCGATCCATTGTCCCCATTCCGTCAGTTCGATCTTTAATTGGATTCCCACCTTCGAAAGCATATCGGTAATGATCTCACCCGAACGTTTCGCATAGGCAAAACGCTCCGGAACTTTGATCACGGCTTCAAACCCGTTTGGATATCCTGCCTCTGTAAGCAGTTGTTTTGCCTTCTCTGGATTGAAGGGATAGGTGGAGGTCAGATCAATATAGTAGGGATTGCCCGGATCCATATGGCTTCCGATGGGTGTTCCGTAACCTGACATCACCCCTTTGATCAGCGCTGACCGGTCAATGGCATGGGCCATGGCCCTTCGGACACGGACATCATTAAAAGGTTTTCTCGAATTGTTGGTCGATAAGATAACTTCTGTTGTCGTATAACCATTGAAAACCTTGAACTTCGGATCCTTCTCCAGCAGGAGCGCATTCTCCGGACTCACATCGTAACCGATCACATCAATATCCCCTGCCCGGAGGCCTGCGATCTGTGCGCTCGGATCACCGATGAATTTAAAAGTGGCTTTTTCGAGATAAGGCAATCCCTTTCGATGATACTCCTCAAATTTCGACAGGAGAATCCGGTCTCCCCGGATCCATTCCACGAATCTAAACGGTCCCGTTCCCACCGGAGCAGCCTTCAACCTGTCTGCCGTTTGTTTGTTGATAATGATCGAGTCAGGCCTGGCGAGGTTAAAGAGGAACATCGAGTTCACATTCTTCAGTTTGAACTTTATGGTGTGAGGATCTACGACCTCGATTGATTCGATATCCTGATAATATCTCCTGTTGGCGATGGCAACCTGTGGATCCATCAGCTGCCCGAAGGTGAATTTCACATCCTCCGCATCAAAAGACTTCCCATCGTGAAACTTGACGCCCTTCTTCAGGAGGAAGGTATATTCCTTTCCATCTTTAGAGATCGTATATTTGCTCGCTAACGCGGGAATGATCTTTCCATTCCGATCAATCCTGACCAGACCCTCCAGCACATTGCCATAGACAACCCTTGGAATGGCTGCTGAGGTGGCGGTTGTGGGATCCAACCCAGGAGGTTCCACTCCCTGGGCAACCGTAAGGGATCCTCCGTAGATGGGCTTCTGCTGCGCATAGGCAGCGGTCACCGAGAACAGCACCACCAGACAGATCAAGCTCGCAACCAGAAGTCTTCTCATCTCTTCATCCTCCGGTTCCTTTTCTAAGATTCTCTTTGTGCGTCAGAGTTTTAAAGACCCAATG